>NZ_CP117437.1:600000-825000 GCF_030687535.1 Pseudomonas sp. FP2335 | reverse complement strand
GTTGATCAGTTGCATCGCCGCTTCCAGGCTATCGACCCGCACCACGCACAGCACTGGCCCAAAGATCTCTTCTTTGTAGATACGCATCTCAGGCGTCACATGATCAAACAGGCTGCCCCCCAGGAAGAACCCCTCTTCGTGACCGGCAACGCTCAGACCGCGACCATCAACCACCAACTTGGCACCCGAAGAAACTCCGTCTTCTATATAGCCACTGACCTTATCCCGCGCCTGCCTCGTCACCAACGGCCCCATATCCAGGCCGCAGGAGGTGCCCGCACCGATCTTCAGCGCCTTGACCTGCGGCACCAACTTGGCGATCAACGCATCCGCGACCTGGTCGCCCACGCACACGGCCACCGAGATTGCCATGCAACGCTCACCGCACGAACCATACGCCGCGCCCATCAACGCGCTGACAGCGTTATCCAGATCCGCATCCGGCATCAATACCGCGTGGTTCTTCGCCCCACCCAGCGCCTGCACGCGTTTACCGCGCTTGGTCGCCTCGGCATAGATGTACTCGGCAATCGGCGTCGAGCCCACAAAACTCAGCGCCTTCACTTCCGGCGCTTCGATCAGCGCATCCACTGCGCCCTTGTCACCGTGCACCACGCTCAGCACACCTTTGGGCAAACCGGCTTCCTGCAACAGTTGTGCGATCAACAGCGTCGAGCTCGGATCACGCTCCGACGGCTTGAGGATAAAACAGTTACCGCAAACAATCGCCAGCGGATACATCCACAACGGCACCATTGCCGGGAAGTTGAACGGAGTAATACCCGCTACCACGCCCAACGGCTGGAAATCCGACCAGGCATCAATATTCGGTCCTACGTTACGGCTGTATTCGCCCTTCAGAATCTCCGGCGCGGAACAGGCGTATTCAACGTTCTCGATACCACGCTTCAATTCACCGGCAGCATCTTCCAGCGTCTTGCCATGCTCTTCGCTGATCAACTGCGAGATGCGCGCTTCGTTCTGCTCCAGCAATTGCTTGAAACGAAACATCACCTGGGCGCGCTTGGCCGGTGGGGTATTACGCCAGGCCGGGAACGCCGCCTTGGCCGAGTCGATCGCCTGTTGAATGGTTTCACGACTGGCCAACGGCACCTGGTGGATCACTTGGCCGGTCGACGGGTTGTAGACGTCGGCACTACGACCGCTGTCATTGACCAATTCACCGTTGATCAAATGCTGGATAAGGCTCATGCAGGGCTCCTGAAAAATTGTTCTATATAGAAGGAGAAATCAGTCGATCTTGTTCAGCACTTCACCGACCGCATCGAACAGGCGATCCAGGTCCTGCGGTTTGCTGTTGAAGGTTGGCCCGAACTGCAGGGTGTCACCGCCAAAACGTACGTAGAAACCGGCTTTCCACAAGGCCATGCCGGCCTCGAATGGACGCACGATCGCATCACCGTCACGCGGGGCAATCTGAATCGCACCGGCCAGACCGTAGTTGCGGATGTCGATCACGTTCTTGCTGCCCTTCAACCCGTGCAGCGCATTCTCAAAGTGTGGAGCGACTTCGGCTACGCTCTGCACCAGATTCTCCTTCTGCAGCAGGTCCAAAGCCGCCAGGCCTGCAGCACATGCAACCGGGTGCGCAGAGTACGTATAGCCGTGTGGGAATTCCACCGCATACTCCGGCGTCGCCTGGTTCATGAACGTCTGATAAATCTCGCTGCTGGCAATCACCGCAC
Source organism: Pseudomonas sp. FP2335 (assembly GCF_030687535.1). NCBI lineage: Bacteria > Pseudomonadati > Pseudomonadota > Gammaproteobacteria > Pseudomonadales > Pseudomonadaceae > Pseudomonas > Pseudomonas sp. FP2335. The sequence continues at coordinate 823,294 of NZ_CP117437.1, read as the reverse complement.
CCATTGGGATGGCACCGTTGGTGACTTGCTTGGCGATGCACATCAGGTCTGGCGTCACACCAAAGCTGTCGGCGCCAAACATCGAACCAGTACGACCGAAACCGGTGATCACTTCGTCGAACACCAGCAGGATATTGTGCTGATCGCAAATTTCACGCAGACGCTTGAGGTAACCCTGCGGTGGCACCAGTACGCCAGCAGAGCCGGCCATCGGCTCGACAAACACCGCGGCGATGTTCGACGCGTCGTGCAGTTCGATCAGCTTGAGCAACTCATCGGCCAAGGCGATGCCGCCCTGCTCCGGCATGCCACGGGAGAACGCATTGCTCGCCAACAGGGTGTGCGGCAGATGGTCAACATCCATCATCGCCTGACCAAAAATCTTACGGTTGCCGTTCACGCCGCCCAAGCTGGTACCGGCAATGTTCACACCGTGATAACCACGGGCACGGCCGATCATCTTGGTCTTGGTCGACTGCCCCTTCAGGCGCCAATAGGCACGCACCATCTTCACCGCGGTATCGGCGCACTCGGAGCCGGAGTCGGTGAAGAACACGTGGTTCAAGTTACCTGGAGTCAGGTCGGTAATCTTTTCCGCCAACTGGAAGGACAACGGATGACCATATTGGAAGCCCGGCGAGTAGTCCAAAGTCCCCAGTTGCTTGGCCACCGCTTCCTGGATTTCCTTGCGCGTATGCCCGGCCCCGCACGTCCACAAACCCGACAACGAGTCGTAGACCTTGCGCCCCTTGTCATCGATCAACCAGCTACCTTCCGCGCCCACGATCAAACGCGGGTCACGCTGGAAGTTACGGTTGGCGGTGTAAGGCATCCAGTGCGCGTCCAACTTCAGTTGGCTGGCCAGGGACGATGGGGCGTTTTCGGGCATGTTCATCAGCAAAACCTCGCAGGGCAAAAGGCAGCGTCGGGATTGAAAAGCGTTGTTGCAGCTAAATTGCCACGGCGATAAAGTCGGTGAAATTCAACTCTTCTAACCTTCAGTCAGGCCTTCACTAAACTATGAGCAGCCGTCGACCCGATCCCCTCGCCCAAGTCAGCGACTTCGATATACGCTTGTTGCGCATCTTTCGCAGCGTGGTCGAATGCGGCGGCTTCTCGGCAGCGGAAACCGTGCTCGGCATCGGCCGCTCCGCCATCAGCCAGCAAATGAGCGACCTGGAGCAGCGCCTCGGACTGCGACTCTGCCAGCGCGGCCGCGCCGGTTTCTCCCTGACCGAAGAAGGCCGCGAGGTCTACCAGTCCGCGTTGCAACTGTTGAGCGCCCTGGAAAGCTTCCGCACAGAGGTCAACGGCCTGCACCAGCATCTGCGCGGCGAGTTGATCATTGGCCTCACCGACAACCTCGTCACCCTGCCCCACATGCGCATCACCCACGCCCTCGCGCAGTTGAAGGAACGTGGCCCGGACGTGCAGATCCAGATCCGCATGATCGCCCCCAACGAAGTCGAGCAAGGCGTACTCGACGGCCGCCTGCACGTCGGCGTGGTGCCCCAGGCCAGCGCCCTCTCTGGATTGGAATACCAGCCGCTGTACAGCGAGCGCTCGCTGCTCTACTGCGCAGTCGGCCACCCGCTGTTCTACGCCGACGACAAGCAGTTGGACGACGCACGTATCGATAGCCAGGACGCCATCGCCCCCACTTTCCGCCTGCCCGCCGACATCCAGGCCCACTATCAGGCGCTCAACTGCACCGCCAGCGCCTCGGACCGCGAAGGCATGGCGTTCCTGATCCTCACCGGCCGCTACATCGGCTACCTGCCCGACCATTACGCCAGTTTATGGGTGCAACAAGGCCGACTGCGCGCGCTGAAACCGGCTACACGTTTTTACGATTTGAGCCTGGCATCGGTCACACGCAAGGGGCGTCGCCCTCATTTGGTGCTGGAAAGCTTCCTGGAAAGCCTGGCCGCCACCCGTTAATTCGGGCGCAAGCGAAAAGCTGAGCGGTTGGACAGCTTTTTGCAAGAACCCAAGGACATAGACCTTGAGTTTGCCCGCCATGCCACCAGAATCCTCCAGCAGCAGCGACCTGATCTACGGCCTCAACGACCGCCCGAAACCCGCCCCGGCCCTGCTCGCCGCACTGCAACATGTGCTGGCCGCGTTCGTCGGCATCATCACCCCGCCGCTGATCATCGGCCCCACCCTGGGCCTTACCGCGCATTTGCCCTACCTGATCAGCATGGCGTTGATGGTCTCCGGCGTCGGCACCTTCATCCAGGCACGTAGGCCGTATGGCATCGGCGCCGGCATGATTTGCCTGCAGGGCACCAGCTTTGCGTTTCTCGGCGCGGTGTTGTCGGCGGGTTTCCTGGTCAAGCAACGCGGCGGTAGCCCGGAAGACATCATGGCAATGATCTTTGGCGTGTGCTTTTTTGGCGCCGTGGTGCAGATCGTGCTGAGTCGCTTCATCGGTCAACTGCGCCGGGTTATCACACCGTTGGTGACGGGGATTGTCATTACCCTGATCGGCATCAGCCTGATCAAGGTCGGTATCACCGACCTGGGCGGTGGCTTCAATGCCCCCGACTTCGGCGCCCCCATCAATCTGGCACTGGGCGTGTTCGTCGTATTGACGATCATCCTGCTCAACCGCTCGAACACCCCATGGGTGCGCCTCTCGGCCATCATCATCGGCCTGGCGCTGGGCAGCCTCGCGGCCTGGTTCAGCGGCAAGCTGGTGCCCCAAGCCTTGCCCGACCTGCCCCTGGTCAGCCTGCCGATCCCATTCCGCTACGGTTTCAACTTCGACTGGAGCGCTTTCCTGCCCATCGCGCTGATTTATCTGATCAGCAGCATCGAAACCGTCGGCGACCTCACCGCCAACTGCATGATCGCGCGCCAGCCCATCAGCGGCCCTTCTTATATAAGCCGACTCAAGGGCGGCGTACTCGGTGACGGCGTCAGCTGCATGATCGCCGCCACCTTCAGCGCCTTCCCCAACACCACGTTTGCCCAGAACAACGGCGTGATCCAACTCACCGGCGTGGCCAGCCGTTACGTCGGCTTATACATCGGCGTGCTGTTGTTTTGCCTCGGCCTATTTCCGTTGATTGGCGCGGTACTCCAGCAAATCCCCAAACCGGTGTTGGGCGGCGCAACCCTGGTGATGTTCGGCAGCGTGGCCGCCGCCGGGGTGCGCATCCTCGCCCAGGCGCCATTGGATCGGCGCAGCATGTTGATCATCGCCACCTCGTTCGGCGTCGGCCTGGGCATCGCCGCCCAACCGAACCTGCTGCACCTGATGCCGACGCTGGTGCAGAGCCTGTTCGACTCGGCGATCACCAGCGGCGGCTTGACCGCCATCGTGCTGTGCCTGCTATTACCGGAAGCCAAGGCCACCGGGAATGCCGCAAACCACGCGTCGGAAAGCGACACGGTGGAATCGCTCTGACGGTTTTATTGCATCAGGACTTGTCTGAGGCTTGAGGGTGGGTTATCTGTGCACACGTCGTCTCTATCGATCTGCACGGAAACCTCCATGAGCCTCGAAGTTCCTGCCCACAGCAACCCCACCGGAAAACCCGCCAGCCGCATTCGGCAAAAGAACGAACAAGCGATTCTCCAGGCTGCTGAAGACGAATTCGCGCGCCATGGCTACAAAGGCACCAGCATGAACACCATTGCTGCCAGTGCCGGGCTGCCCAAGGCCAACTTGCACTACTACTTCACCAACAAGCTGGGCCTCTATATCGCGGTGCTCAGCAATATCCTCGAACTGTGGGACAGCACCTTCAACACGCTGACCGCCGAGGACGACCCCGCGGTAGCCCTGGCTCGCTACATCCGCACCAAGATGGAGTTTTCGCGACGCCAGCCCCAGGCCTCGCGGATCTTCGCCATGGAGATCATCAGTGGCGGCGAATGCCTCACCGAATATTTCAGCCAGGACTACCGCGCCTGGTTCAGTGGCCGGGCCGCCGTGTTCCAGGCCTGGATCGATGCGGGCAAGATGGACCCTGTCGACCCCGTACACCTGATCTTCCTGCTGTGGGGCAGCACCCAACACTATGCCGACTTCGCCACCCAGATCTGCCGCGTCACCGGTCGCACCAAGCTGACCAAGCAGGATATGGAAGACGCCGGCACCAACCTGATCCACATCATTCTCAAGGGCTGCGGCGTCAAGCCGGCCCTATAAACGAAGCGACTTATGCCTTTCACGCTCACCGGCCTTTGCGAGTTTCACGAAGAAATCCGCAAAAGCCGCTTTATCACCCTCGCCGCCCCGATCACCAGCCCGCAGGACGCCCAGGCGTTTTTCGCGCAACACAGCGACTTGAACGCCACGCACAACTGCTGGGCCTGGAAATTGGCTGATCAATACCGCAGCAACGACGATGGCGAACCCGGCGGCACCGCCGGGCGGCCGATCCTGGCGGCCATCGAGGCGCAAGGTTTCGATCAAGTCGCGGTGCTGGTGATCCGCTGGTACGGCGGCATCCAGCTCGGTACCGGCGGCCTCGCCCGTGCTTATGGCGGCGGTGCGAACAAATGCCTGCAGAACGCCGAGCGCATCGAACTGATCAGCCGCGTCCCGCTGAGTTGCGCTTGCAGCTTCTCCGAGTTGAACCTGGTGAAACTGCGTGTCGCCGACCTGGGCGGGCTGGTGGTGGAAGAAACCTTCACTGCCAACGGCGTCGAACTACAACTCGCTGTCGGCCAAGCGCATATCGACACCCTGCAAATTCAACTCGCCGACCTCAGCCGCGGGCGTATCCTGCTACAACGCTGAACTCCCTGAACCGCGACTCCAAAGGAAGCTTTTCATGTCTACGCCAAAAACCGCACTGATCATCGGCGCCTCCCGCGGGCTGGGCCTTGGCCTGGTCAAGCAACTGCTCCAGGACGGCTGGGACGTGACCGCCACCGTGCGTGACCCGAGCAAGGCCGACGCCCTCAAAGCGCTCGGCCCGGTGCAGATCGAGAAACTCGACATGGACGATCAGCAAGCCGTGATCGCCCTGAGCCAGCGCCTCAAGGCGCGCACCTTTGACCTGCTGTTCGTCAACGCCGGCGTCAAAGGCCCGGCCAACCAGGAGCCTGGCCACGCCACCCTGGCGGAAGTCGGCCAACTGTTCTTCACCAATGCCGTGGCACCGATCAACCTGGCCCAGCGCTTTGTCGGGCAGATCCGCAAAGACAGCGGCGTGCTGGCTTTCATGAGTTCGGTGCTGGGCAGCGTGACCATCCCCGACGGCTCCGACCTGGCGCTGTACAAGGCCAGCAAGGCCGCACTCAACTCCATGACCAACAGCTTCGTCACCCAACTGGGCGATCACAAACTCACCGTACTGTCGCTGCACCCAGGCTGGGTGAAGACCGACATGGGCGGCGAAAACGCCCACATCGATGTCGACACCAGCGTGCGTGGCCTGGTGGATCAGGTAAATGCCTACACCGGCAAGGGCGGCCATCACTTCATCGACTACAAAGGCGACACCATCGCCTGGTAACTCCCACCTCAATCTCGTCCACTTTCCTACATGTGGACGAGATCTTTAACTACACGTAATCTAGCCCCTCGCCTTCACCGGCGACCCTGGATCAGCAGACAGGGCAACACTGAGCTGGCAAACCTGAACCCATCATTCAGAGGAGCCGGCCAATGCCTGCGACCCGTATCTGGTTAAAAAACCCCCTCGCGATTTTCACTGCCAACGGCCTCGACGCCCGTGGCGGCCTCGTGCTGCAAGACGGTGTGATCAGCGAAGTGCTGGCCCTGGGCCAAACACCTGCCCAGCCCTGCGCACAAACCTTCGATGCCCGCGAACATGTGATCCTGCCGGGCCTGATCAACACCCACCACCACTTCTACCAAACCCTGACCCGCGCCTGGGCGCCAGTGGTCAACCAGCCATTGTTCCCGTGGCTGAAAACCCTGTACCCGGTCTGGGCACGCCTCACCCCGGAAAAACTCGCCCTAGCCACCAAAGTCGCGCTGGCCGAACTGCTGCTCTCGGGCTGCACCACGGCGGCCGACCACCACTACCTGTTCCCCGACGGCCTGGAAAACGCCATCGACGTGCAAGTGCAGAGCGTGCGCGAACTGGGCATGCGCGCCATGCTCACCCGCGGTTCCATGAGCCTGGGCGAAGCCGATGGCGGCCTGCCACCGCAACAAACCGTGCAACAAGGCCAGGTGATCCTCGACGACAGCCAGCGCCTGATCCGCGCATACCACGAGCGTGACGAAGGCGCGCAGGTCCAGATCGCCCTGGCGCCGTGCTCGCCGTTCTCCGTCACGCCAGAAATCATGCGCGCCAGCGCCGAATTGGCTGGCAGTCTCGACGTACGCCTACACACACACTTGGCGGAAACCCTCGACGAAGAAGATTTTTGCCTACAGCGCTTCGGCCTGCGCACCGTGGACTACCTCGACAGCGTCGGCTGGCTTGGCCCGCGCACCTGGCTGGCCCACGGCATTCACTTCAACCCGGATGAAATCGAACGCCTCGGCGCGGCCGGCACCGGCATCTGCCATTGCCCAAGCTCGAATATGCGTTTGGCCTCGGGCATCTGCCCGACCCTCGACCTGCTCGCCGCTGGCGCGCCCATCGGTCTTGGCGTGGACGGTTCAGCCTCCAACGATGCGTCAAACATGATCCTTGAAGCGCGCCAGGCCCTGTACATCCAGCGCTTGCGCTACGGCGCGGAAAAGATCACCCCCGAAGGCGTGCTGGGCTGGGCGACCAAAGGTTCTGCGCAGTTGCTGGGGCGCACGGATATTGGTGAATTGGCTGTGGGAAAACAGGCCGACCTCGCGCTATTCAAACTGGATGAACTGCGCTTCTCCGGTAGTCACGACCCGATCTCGGCACTGCTGTTGTGCGGCGCCGACCGGGCGGACCGGGTGATGGTGGCGGGTAAGTGGCGGGTGATTGATGGCCAAGTGGAAGGCCTGGACTTGAAAGGTTTGATCGCCGATCACAGCCAAGCGGCTCGAGCACTGATCGCCGGAACCTAAGTCATACACAAATCAAAATGTGGGAGCGGGCTTGCCCGCGAAGACGGCGGGTCAGTCAATGCATGTGCTGACTGATACACCGCTTTCGCGGGCAAGCCCGCTCCCACAGCTGATTGGCGGCGGCTATAGACCCAGTAACGACAACATAATGAAGGTCGCAAACAACACAAAATGCGTCATCCCCTCAATGGCATTGGTTTCCCCGTCATTGAGGTTGATCGCACTGACAATCAACGTGATCAACACCATCACCGTCTGCACTGGCGTCATCGCCATCTGGAACGGCTGGCCAGTGTAGAGCGCCATCGCCTCCATCACCGGCACCGTCAGGATCACCGTCGACAACGAGGCCCCCAACGCAATATTGACCACCGACTGCATGCGGTTGGCCAGCGCCGCACGCAACGCCGTCAGAATCTCCGGCGCCGCCGAAATCGCCGCCACCACGATTGCCGTGATCACCGGCGGTGCGCCCGTGCCCTCCAGGCCCAGGTCGAGGGTCTTGGACATCACCTCGGCCAACGCGCCAATCACAATCACGCCAAACACCAACGTACCGATAGAAAACGCCAGATTGATCGAATGCGCTTCTTCCGACGGCTTCTTACCGCGTTTCTCCGGGTAGCTGTAGCTGAAGAAATAACTGTGCGGCCCCACCTGCATGCGCAGGAACAGGGTGTAGAGCACCACCATCGCGCCGATGGTGAATGCCGAGTAAATTTTCCAGTCGGCCTCTGGGATAAATTCCGGCACCACCATCGACACACCCATGGCCGTCAGAATCATCACGCTGTAGCTGCGCGCCGAATCGTCGTTGTAGGACTGTTCACCATGCTTGATGCCGCCCATCAGCGCCGCCAGGCCGAGGATGCCGTTGATGTCGAGCATCACCGCCGAATAAATCGTGTCGCGCACCAAGGTCGGCGAAGGCTCGTTACTCATCATGATCGCCAGGATCACCACTTCCACCAGCACGGCGGCCAGCGTCAGGATCATGGTGCCGTAGGGGTCACCGACTTTTTCCGCGAGCTGCTCGGCGTGATGGGCCACGCGCATCGAGGCGATCACGATGAACACGATCAGCACCACCCCGCCAAGCAGTGCCACGCCCTGCCCGCTGTTGAGCATCCAGTGTTCCAGGGGGTATGCGGCGATGGCGGCAAGCAGCGCCAGCAGCATGAATTTTTCTTGCTTGAGGGATGTGAGCATTCCGGGCCTTATCAAACAGCGAATCAGTCATTGATGGAGTACAGACTACGGCAGGCTGCTAACGTTTCGTTACACCTTAGTTCACGCGGCCCTTGCGCGAATCCAACGAAAACGATCCTGCTGGTCAGGTTTTACCGATTATTTCAGCCATGCCCTGTAGAATGCCGCCATTGCACCTGATGAGAATTTAGAAAATGTACGATTGGCTCAACGCCCTGCCCAAGGCTGAACTGCACCTGCACCTGGAGGGTTCGCTGGAGCCTGAGCTGCTGTTCGCCCTGGCCGAGCGCAACAAGATTGCGCTGCCGTGGAACGATGTCGAAACCTTGCGCAAGGCTTACGCGTTCAACAACCTGCAAGAGTTTCTCGACCTGTACTACAAGGGTGCCGATGTGCTGCGCACCTCCCAGGATTTCTACGACCTGACCTGGGCCTATCTGCTGCGCTGCAAAGCGCAGAACGTGATCCACACCGAACCGTTCTTCGACCCGCAGACCCACACCGACCGTGGCATCCCGTTTGAAGTAGTGCTCAACGGTATCGCCGCTGCACTCAAAGATGGCGAGCAGCAACTGGGCATCACCAGCGGCTTGATCCTCAGTTTCCTGCGCCACCTGAGCGAAGCCGAAGCCGAGAAAACCCTGGACCAGGCCCTGCCATTCCGTGACGCGTTCGTGGCCGTGGGCCTGGACAGCTCGGAAATGGGCCACCCGCCGAGCAAATTCCAGCGCGTGTTCGACCGTGCCCGTCACGAAGGCTTCCTCACCGTGGCCCACGCCGGCGAAGAAGGCCCGCCCGAGTACATCTGGGAAGCCATCGACCTGCTGAAAATCCAGCGCATCGACCATGGTGTACGCGCCATCGAAGACGAGCGTTTGATACAGCGCATCATCGACGAGCAGATCCCGCTGACCGTGTGCCCGCTGTCCAACACCAAGCTCTGCGTGTTCGATGACATGTCCCAGCACAACATCCTCGACATGCTCGAACGCGGCGTGAAGGTCACCGTGAACTCGGATGACCCGGCGTACTTCGGCGGTTATGTCACCGAGAACTTCCACGCGCTGCACACCGCACTGGGCATGACTCAGGACCAGGCCAAACGCCTGGCGCAGAACAGCCTGGATGCACGCTTGGTCAAGCCATAACCCGCACTCACTGGATGAGTGCAGGCTAAATGTGGGAGCGGGCTTGCTCGCGAAAGCGGTGGATCAGTCCATATAGCACTGACTGAAAGACCGCCTTCGCGAGCAAGCCCGCTCCCACATTAGAGGTGTATCGTCGATCAGATTTCGCTCAGCTCTTCCAGCGTCTTGCCCTTCGTCTCCATCCCAAACACCCACACCACCAGCGCCGCCACCGCAAAACACAGCGCGCCCAGGGCAAACACCCCACCCTGCCCGGTCATCGGAAATACCAACCCGGTCACCAACGGCCCCAGCAACGAACCAACCCGGCCGATCGCCGAGGCAAACCCGGACCCGGTCGCACGCGCCGAGGTGGGATAGAGTTCAGGCGTATAGGTGTACAACACCGCCCACATGCCAAACAGAAAGAACTGCATCAACAAGCCCGAGGTGATCAGCAAGCCCACATTGCCGCCAAACACCGCGCTTTGCCCATACACAAACGCCATCACCCCGCCACCGAGCAGCGTCACCACACACACCGGTTTACGTCCCCAGCGCTCCACCAGCCAGGCCGCCATCAGGAAACCGGGAATCCCGCCCAGGGAAATGATCACCGTGTAATACACCGACTGCGTCACCGCAAAACCCGACTGCTGCAACAGCGCACTCAACCACGACGTCAGCCCGTAGAAGCCGAGCAGGGCAAAAAACCACACGCTCCAGATCATCATCGTGCGTTGGCGATACTGCACCGACCACAGTTGCTGGAACGCCGAGAAAAATGTGCCCGGCGTGCTCTCCCCCCGTGGCAAGCGAATCGGCTCCGGCAACTGCGCGCCGCCCAGGGCGTTGCGCACTTTCTGCTCGATGCCCTGCAACACTTTGTCCGCCGCGTCATGCCGCCCGGCCTGTTCCAGCCAGCGCGGCGACTCAGGGATAAAAAACCGGATCGCCAGCACAAACACCGCCGGCACCGCCAACACCAGGAAAATGTCGCGCCAGCCGATCACCGGCAGCAAGAAGTACGACAGCACACCCGCAGCCACAAAACCCAACGGCCAGAAGCCATCCATCAAGGCGATGTAACGCCCGCGCCGCTTGGCTGGAATCAACTCCGACAGCATCGACTGCGCAATGGGAAACTCCATGCCCATGCCGATGCCCAGCAAGATGCGAAACAGCGTCAGCGTCTCTACCGTCTGCGCGGTGGAACACAGGTAACTGGCGATGCCCCATAACACGATGCTCCACTGGAACACCGGCTTGCGCCCGAAGCGGTCGGCGAGCATCCCGGACAACGATGCGCCCACCACCATGCCGAAAAAACTCGAACTGGCCAGCAATCCGGCCTGGGCCGTACTCAGCCCGAACTCGGTTTTGATCGAGCCCAACAGGAAGGTCATCATCGCCAGGTCCATGGAGTCGAAGAAAAACGCCAGGGCGATGATGATGAAAATGACTCGGTGGTAGCCGCTGATGGGCAACCGTTCCAACCGTTCCGCTGCGCTGTAGCCTCTCATACCCATGCCGCACCCCCAGTGTAAAAGTCCTCTCGGCGAGTGTGCGGCATGCTTTTTCCAGATTATTGCTGGATGCGACCTGATTGAAACTCTGAACGACGCCCGTGTGGCCAAGGTTGCCGGGGCATAGGTATCTGCACAACTTTTGGCGACCGCAAACACTATGACAACCGTGTTGTAGTGAGCGGGCTCGCCCCGCGCCAGGTGGCGAAGCCGCCCCAAACGGGACGCCGCCGTGTATCAGTGAGACCGCGGCGCCTGGATTTGGGGCGGCTTCGCCACCCGGCGCGGGGCTAGCCCGCTCACTACAGGGATGAGGTTCACGGTTTAGAGATTCTCGGGCGCAGCCAAACGATTGATTTCCACCAGCCCGCTGTCGTTGACCTGCAAGGCGTGTGAGTCTTTGATCAGGCTGACCCAGTTCGATTGCAGAAACAGTTGCAGCAAGCCCGCGCCCAACGCACCGCCCAGATGCGGTTGCTGCTGGCTCCAGTCGAAACAATCACACACCACGGGCAATGCCAGCGCCTGGGTAAAAATCCCCAGGTCTGCCAAATGCCGAGCGCCCTTGAGGGTCACGCCCAGACGCTGCTCATGCCGCGCAATCCAACCGGCCGCCAACATCCGTTGATACAACCCTGCCGCCAGTTCGCCGCCGAGGTGGCCGTGGCACATCCTGGCGTGACGCAGCGGCGATGGCACCACCAACGGCGGCGGTGGCGCACCCGGGCGACTGCGTGCGGCGCTGGCCATGGTGGTACTGGCCAAGGCATCGATGGCCGCACTGACATCCGGTGCCGCCACACGAAACAAGCGCTGGCCACGACGGGTCTCGACCCGCAGCAAGCCGCCACCTGTCAATCGCGCCAAATGCGCAATGGCCGAGGCCGGTGACAGCCCTGCATGCGCCGCCAGATCCTGCGACGACTTGGCCGAGCCGTCCATCAAGGCCCAGAGCATCGCCGTGCGCTTGGGCTCGGCGAGCAAGCTGGCAACTTGACTGATGCAAGATGCTTCTTCCATGGTTTCACTCCCTGTTAAATCATTTTTCTGCTGTGGTTGGCGCCAAAGTATAGGGGCGCAAGCAACCCGTTCCGCGCCGTCCGACAGCGCGGATAAGGACAGAATCTGAGTGAAATTTCCTCGCTTGCTGGAGGCTACTGCCCAGCGGTAAATCGCTCCGGCCACTGCGCGGTCAAAGTCGCACAACGCGACACAAGCATTTCGCGCAGCAGGTTGACCGGTTTGCTCAATTGCGCACGGTGGGCACACAGCAGATTCAGCGGCGTACGCTCACCACGCAGCTCCGGCAGGATCACGCGCAAGCGCCCGGCGAGCACGTCAGCGCTGACATCCAGCCAGGACTTGTAGGCAATCCCCACCCCCGCCACTGCCCAGCGGCGCACCACATCGGCATCGTCACTGAAGCGGTCGCCACTCACCGTCAGGCTGATCTCGCGTTTGCCGTCGTGAAAGCTCCAGCGATCATGCACGCGGCTGCCGAGCATATACAGCAGGCAATTGTGCTGGGCCAATTGCTCCAGGTGCCGGGGTTCGCCGTGCCGTGCGAGGTAGCCGGGCGCCGCGCACAACACGCGCACATTGTCCGGGGCCACCGGCAATGCGATCAGGCTGGAGTCCTCGGGCTCGCCGTAGCGCAGGGCGATGTCCACCGGCTGGCGAAACAGATCGGCAATCCGGTCGCCCAACAACAGACGCACGGTCAGTTGCGGATGCTCACGCTGGAAGTCATCCAACCACGGCAGCAACAGGTTGCGCCCCAGGTCCGAGGGTGCGGACAACTGCAGCACACCGCTGACCTGATCCTGGCCACTGGCCAATAGGCGCCGCCCCTCGTCCAGCGAACTCAGCGCAGCGCGGGCGTATTCCAGGAACCCCTCACCTTCAGCCGTCAGGCGCAGGCTGCGGGTGGAGCGCGCCAGCAAGCGCGCGCCCAGTTGCTGTTCGATGCGCTTTAGCGCCGCACTGGCCACGGCGGGCGACAGGTCCATCACCCGCGCTGCCGCCGACAGGCTGCCCAAATCCGCCGAACGTACAAACAACTGCAAATCGTCAAAACGCAGCATGCCGCCCATCCATTATCAAAATTTTATTGAAACAGACCTCTGTTTTAGCCGCTTTTATCTATACGGGAAATAGCCAATCATCTGTCCATCCCGTTTATTCGCCCACTTCCCGGAGCCCCCATGAAAGCCATCGCGTACTACAACTCGCTGCCGATCAACGATCCCCAATCCCTGCAAGACATCGAACTGCCAGCGCCGGTCGCCGGCCCGCGTGACCTGCTGGTGGAAGTCAAAGCCATCTCGGTCAACCCGGTGGACACCAAAGTGCGCCAGAACGTCGCCCCGGAAAACGGCGCCGCCAAGGTGCTGGGCTGGGACGTCGCCGGGGTGGTCAAGGCGGTCGGCAGCGACGTGACGCTGTTCAAGGCCGGCGACAAGGTGTTCTACGCCGGCTCCCTGGTACGCCCCGGCGGCAACAGCGAACTGCACACCGTGGACGAACGCATCGTTGGCCACATGCCCAAGAGCCTGGGTTTTGCCGAAGCCGCCGCGCTGCCGCTGACGGCGATCACCGCCTGGGAATTGCTCTTCGAGCGCCTGCAAGTATCAGAGGGCAAAGAAGACAGGGGCCAGAGCCTGCTGATCGTCGGTGCCGCCGGTGGCGTGGGGTCGATCCTGACCCAACTGGCCAGCCAACTCACCGCGCTGAAGGTGATCGGCAGCGCCTCGCGCCCGCAAACCCAGGCCTGGGCCAAGGCACTGGGCGCAGACCTGGTGATCGACCACAGCCAACCGCTGAGCGAAGAACTCAAACGCGCCGGTGTCGGCCAGGTCACCCACGTCGCCAGCCTGACGCAAACCGACCAACACCTCGATCAACTGGTCGAAGCCCTGCAACCCCAAGGCAAGCTGGCGTTGATCGACGACCCGAAGGCGCTGGACGTCAGCAAGCTCAAGCGCAAGAGCCTGTCGCTGCATTGGGAGTTCATGTACACGCGTTCGATGTTCGAGACGGCAGACATGATCGAGCAGCACCACCTGCTCAACCGCGTCGCCGAGCTGATCGACGCTGGCACCCTGCAAACCACGGTGGGCGAACACTTCGGCGTGATCAATGCGGCGAACCTGCGCCGCGCCCATGCCCTGCTGGAAAGCGGCACGGCCAAGGGCAAGATCGTGCTGGAAGGATTCTGAAAAGGGTCTGTAGGCGTCGTCCGTTATTCATGTGAGTGATGGACGACACCATTAGTCAGAGAGTTGATCTTTGTCATATTTGCGCGGGTATACGGGTTTATATTGGCCGCCTTTGCCACGATTCTTTTACGCGAGGAAGTCAGTAATGAAGATCCTGATAAAAGCGTTAGCAAAATCCCAGTGGGAAGTGCGCCTGGACCAGAAGGCCATCATCTTCCACAGTGAAGCCGAGGCCCGCGCCTTTGCCGATACCCTGCAAGCCCGAATCCAGGCCCCTCACCGTCTTCCCGTCAACCAGCAACACTCCGCCGCTGGCTGACCGCCACCTCAGACCTGCGCTTGCGCGGCCCGAGCCCGCTGCAAGCGCTGGGTCGACACGGCCACCGTCACCGCCAACACACCGCACAGGCTGATGACCATGGCCATCGGCAGCGCCGTGCCATCGTGCAACAGGCCGACCAACGACGCCGCCCCCGCTGCCACACCAAACTGAATGCAACCGAGCAGCGCCGACGCACTGCCCGCCCGCGCTCCTTGCCCGCTCATGGCGCAGGCCGAGGTGTTGGGCAAAATGCAGCCCAGGCTGGCGATGCAGATAAACAGCGGCACCAGCAGCGGCCACAGGGCATCGGTGTGCAAAGCGCTGATCGCCAGCAATGACAACGCCGCCGCCAGGTACACCCACACGCTGCGCGACAGCAAGAACGCCGGGCCGCGCTTGGCCAGCAAGCGCGCGTTCACTTGGGCGATCAGGATGAAACCGGCCGCGTTGGAACCGAATACCCAGCCGTAATGCTCGGCAGGCACGCCATACAGTTTGATGAATACGAAAGGTGAACCGGCGATGTAGGCAAACATCCCGCCAATCGCAATACCGCCAGTGAGGGCGTAGCCGAGGTAGACCCGGTCCGACAGCAACGACAGGTAGCGCCGCAGCGAGCCGGACAATGGCTGGCGCGGCTGATGGGCCGGGAAGGTTTCCGGCAGGCCGACGGCCACCGCAATCGCCGCCAATACACTGAACGCGGTCAGCGCGAGGAAGATCGACTGCCAGCCCCACAACCCGACCATCACCCCACCCGCCAACGGTGCGAGGATCGGCGCCAACCCCGTGACCAGCATCAGTTGGGAAAACACCTTGGCCGACCCCACCGCATCACATTTGTCGCTGACCACGGCGCGGGAAATCACCATGCCCGCACAACCGCCCAGGGCCTGGACGAAACGTGCGGCGATCAGCCATTCCAACGACGGCGCATAGGCACAGGCAAAGGACGCGAGGGTAAACAGGGTCACACCGCTGAGCAGCGGCACGCGCCGGCCAAAGCGATCGGCCAGCGGGCCGTAGATCAATTGGCCGATGGCCAGGCCGGTGAAATACACCGCCAGGGTGGTCTGGATATGTTTTTCGTCAGTGCCGAACGCGATAGCCATGGCGGGGAAGCCCGGCAGGTAAAAGTCGATCGCCAATGGTGCGAAGGCGCTCAAGGCGCCCAGAATCAGAATTATGCGCAGGTTCATCAGACACCCAAGTGAGTCGGCAGCTCGACAGTCTAGCCGCGCTTGGGTGCCTTGAACATTACGTTAGCTCGCTAACTATTAAAAATCAGACGACGCTGTAGCCTTCTTCCCGAATCGCATCGGCGATCTGCTGCGCGCTCAGTTGGCTTTGCACGCTGACTTGCTTCGCGGCGAGGTCCACCTTCACTTCGGCGCTCGGGTCCTGGTTGTGCACTGCCTGGGTCACCGATTTGACGCAATGGCCGCAGGTCATTCCTTCAACGCTGAATACTTGCATGACATGACTCCTGTATTGAGGGTAGAGGCAGTCTCGACCTTGCCATCATGGCAAGGTCAAGCTCAGAAAATATCCGCCGGGCTGGTATTCGCCCGCGCTGTCGGCCAAGCTTCACCCATCTTTGATTCAACCCACGGAGCATTCGCCATGCGCTGGTCGTTTTTTGCCCTTGCCGGCCTGATGAGCTTGTCTGCCGCTGCGCCGCTGGCCAGTGCCGCAGAAGACTATGCGGTGTTGATCATTTCCCGGGAACGCCTGGAAGTGTCGACCAACTGCGAGATCGGCCTGTACCTGAATGATCAGCTGGCAGGGCGGCTGTTCCAGGAACAGTCCACCTCGTTCAACCTGCCGGCGGGCAACCTGTCGTTGCGCCTCAAGTTGCTGCCGGGCCAGGCACCGGGCTGCCAGCCGGGCCTGCTCGCGCCGCCAGCACAGAACATCACTTTGAAGGTTGGCGACGTGCGCAAACTGCGCATTGCCCAGGGTCCGGACGGCATGTATCTCAAAGCCGCTGCGCTGGACTATTAAACGGCCTTGACCTTCCCCACAGGTCAAGGTTGATGCTAGGGGCCACTTCTCCTGGAGGACTGCCCCATGAATGGAACCACCACCTTTGACCTGCCGATCAGCGGCATGACCTGCGCCAGCTGTGCCGGCCGCGTCGAGCGCGCGCTGGGCAAGGTGCCGGGGGTGCAAAGCGTCAGCGTCAACCTGGCCAACGAGCGTGCCCACGTCGAAGTGGCGGGCCAGATGGACCCCGGTGTGTTGATTGCCGCCGTCGACAAGGCCGGCTACACCGCCACCCTGCCGCAGAGTGAAACCGCTACCGAAGTCGATCAGGCCCAGCGCCTGCAGCGCGAACGCCTGTCGCTGCTGCTGGCGATTGCCCTGGCGCTGCCGCTGGTGCTGCCGATGCTGGTGGAACCCTTCGGCCTGCACTGGATGCTGCCCGCCTGGGTGCAGTTCGCCCTGGCCACCCCGGTGCAATTCATCTTTGGCGCACGCTTCTATATCGCCGCGTGGAAAGCCGTGCGCGCCGGTGCTGGCAATATGGATTTGCTCGTGGCCATCGGCACCAGCGCCGGTTACGGCCTGAGCATCTATGAATGGCTCGGCGCCCACCCCGGCATGGCGCCGCACCTGTATTTCGAAGCCTCGGCGGTGGTGATCGCCCTGGTGCTGCTGGGCAAATACCTCGAAAGCCGCGCCAAGCGTCAGACCGCCAGCGCCATCCGCGCCCTCGAAGCCTTGCGCCCGGAGCGGGCGATTCGGGTCAATGGCGGGCGTGAAGAAGACGTCGCCATCAACGCGCTGGCGCTCAATGACCTGGTGCTGGTCAAGCCCGGCGAACGCTTCCCGGTGGACGGTGAAGTGGTGGAAGGCCAGAGCCACGCCGACGAAGCGCTGATCAGCGGCGAAAGCCTGCCGGTGCCGAAGCAGCCAGGGGACAGCGTTACCGGCGGCGCCATCAACGGCGAAGGCCGCCTGCTGGTGCGCACCACCGCCCTGGGCGCCGAAAGCGTGCTGGCGCGGATCATCCGCCTGGTGGAAGACGCCCAGGCCGCCAAGGCGCCGATCCAGAAACTGGTGGATAAAGTCAGCCAAGTGTTCGTGCCCGCCGTGCTGGTGCTGGCGTTGGTCACGTTGGTGGGCTGGTGGCTGTACGGCGCATCACTGGAAACCGCGATCATCAACGCGGTCGCCGTGCTGGTGATTGCCTGCCCGTGCGCCCTGGGCCTGGCTACACCTACCGCAATCATGGCCGGCACCGGCGTGGCTGCGCGCCATGGCATCCTGATCAAAGACGCCGAAGCCCTGGAGCGCGCCCATGCAGTCAGCGCCGTGGTCTTCGACAAGACCGGCACCCTCACCTCCGGCACGCCAAAAATCGCTCATCTGAGCGCCGTGGATGGCAACGAAGCCCTGCTGCTGCAACAGGCCGGGGCGCTGCAACGTGGCAGCGAACACCCGCTGGCCAAGGCCGTGCTGGACGCCTGCAACGAACAAGGCCTGGTGGTGGCCGACGTGAGCGCCAGCCAATCCCTGACCGGGCGCGGCATCGCCGGTACTCTCGATGGTCGGCAGTTGGCCCTGGGCAACCGCCGCCTGCTCGAAGAAAGCGGCTTGAACGCCGGTGACCTGGCCGAGTCCGCCAAGGTCTGGGAGGCCGAAGGCCGCACCCTGTCCTGGCTTATCGAGCAAGGCGCGCAACCGCGTGTGCTGGGGCTGTTCGCCTTTGGCGACACGCTCAAGCCCGGCGCACTGGAAGCAGTCAACCAACTCAAGGCGCAACACATCAGCAGTCACCTGCTCACCGGCGACAACCGCGGCAGTGCGCGCGTGGTGGCCGAGGCGCTGGGCATCGACGACGTGCACGCCGAGGTGCTGCCCGCCGACAAAGCCGCCACCGTCACCGAACTGAAAAAAACCGGCGTGGTGGCCATGGTCGGCGACGGCATCAACGACGCCCCGGCCCTCGCCGCCGCCGATATCGGCATTGCTATGGGGGGCGGCACCGACGTGGCCATGCACGCGGCCGGCATCACCTTGATGCGCGGCGATCCACGCCTGGTGCCGGCCGCGCTGGAGATCAGCCGCAAGACCTACGCAAAAATCCGCCAGAACCTGTTCTGGGCCTTTGTGTATAACTTGATCGGCATTCCACTGGCAGCATTCGGCCTGCTCAACCCGGTGTTGGCCGGTGCGGCGATGGCGCTGTCGAGCGTCAGCGTGGTCAGTAATGCCCTGCTGCTGAAAACCTGGAAACCCAAGGACCTGGAGGATCACCGCCCATGAACATCGGCCAAGCCGCACGCCAGAGCGGGCTCAGCGCGAAGATGATTCGCTACTACGAATCCATCGGCTTGCTCAAGGCCGCCCACCGCACCGACAGCGGCTACCGTGTGTACGGTGCCGACGACCTGCACACCCTGGCGTTTATCAAACGCTCGCGGGACTTGGGGTTTTCTTTGGAGGAGGTCGGCAAACTGCTGACCCTGTGGCAAGACCGGCATCGGGCCAGCGCCGACGTAAAAGCCCTGGCGCGCCAACACATTGATGAGTTGAATCAGAAGATCATGGAACTGGGGCAGTTGCGCGATACCTTGCAGGACCTGGTGGAGCACTGCCATGGCGATCATCGGCCGGACTGTCCGATTCTCAAGGAGTTGGCTTCGGGCAGTTGCTGCACCTGATGGAATCTACCTGAATACATACAAAACCAAATGTGGGAGCGGGCTTGTGTGGGAGCGGGCTTGCTCGCGAAGACGGTGTGTCAGTCAACGATATATTCACTGATCCACCGCATTCGCGAGCAAGCCCGCTCCCACATTTTTTAGATCTACGCGGGCCTTGAGATCACTGCATCCAAGGCGGCGGCGGTGGCTCGTCCGGCACTTTGCTCGGTGGTGCATCGTCCGCCGCGCGGATCGCCTGCCGACGCTCTTCATCCAGCCGCGCCGCTTCGATCTCGCGGATCACGCCGCCCACGTCCGCCAGTTCTTCCGGCTCATCGAACTCGCCGGTCAACACACTGGCCGGGTGCAACGTGCCGGCTTCGTAAAGCGCCCACATTTCCTTGGCGTATTTGGTCTTTTTCAACTCCGGGGCAAAACGCCCGAAGTACGACGCCATGTTGCCCACATCCCGCTCCAGCATGCTGAACGCGTGGTTGTTGCCCGCCGCATCCACCGCCTGGGGCAGGTCGATGATCACCGGGCCGGTCGGCGTGAGCAGTACGTTGAACTCGGACAAGTCACCGTGCACCAGGCCGGTACACAGCATCAGCACGATCTGCGAGATCAGGAAGGCGTGGTATTCACGCGCCTGGTCCGGCTCCAGCACCACGTCATTCAGGCGCGGTGCCGCATCGCCGTACTCGTCGGCCACCAGTTCCATCAACAGCACGCCTTCCAGGAAGTCGAACGGCTGGGGCACGCGAACGCCCGCACCGGCCAGGCGGAACAACGCCGCCACTTCAGCGTTCTGCCAGGCATCTTCGGTTTCTTTCTTGCCGAATTTGGAGCCCTTGGCCATGGCCCGGGCCTGACGACTGTTGCGGACCTTGCGGCCTTCCTGGTATTCGGACGCCTGACGAAAACTTCGTTTGTTCGCCTCCTTGTAAACCTTGGCGCAACGCAATTCATTGCCGCAGCGCACCACATAAACAGCTGCTTCTTTACCACTCATGAGTGGGCGCAGCACTTCGTCGACCAGACCGTCTTCGATCAGGGGTTCAATGCGTTTAGGAGTCTTCATCAGCTTTTATTGTGGGTCCTTTATTACCAAATACGCGTATGGCACTCGTTATACGGCAATCGGCCCGCCGGTGGGAGAGGCGACTGACCGTTGATCACTTAAGAATGCATCAGATATGCCAGTTTCAGCGCTCAATGATCGCTGTAACCCCCTGCCCGCCCGCCGCACAGATTGAAATCAGCCCACGCCCCTTGCCCGCCGCGTCCAACAGTTTGGCCAGGTTGGCGACGATACGCCCACCCGTGGCAGCAAACGGGTGCCCGGCCGCCAATGAACTGCCCTTGACGTTGAGCCGGCTGCGGTCGATCGCGCCGAGGGGGGCATCAAGCCCGAGGCGCGTCTTGCAGTAGTGCGCATCCTCCCACGCCTTGAGCGTGCACAACACCTGGGCAGCGAAGGCTTCGTGGATCTCGTAGTAATCGAAGTCCTGCAGCGTCAGGCCATTCCTCGCCAGCAAACGCGGCACCGCATACACCGGCGCCATCAACAGGCCTTCGGCACCGTTGACGAAATCCACCGCCGCCGCTTCACCATCGCGCAAATACGCGAGGATCGGCAGCCCACGCTCTTTAGCCCAGGCCTCGCTGCCCAACAATACCAATGAGGCACCATCTGTCAGAGGCGTGGAGTTGCCCGCCGTGAGCGTAGCTTTTTCGCCACGTTCGAACGCCGGCTTGAGCGCGGCAAGTTTCTCTAGGGTCAGATCCGAGCGCAGGTTGTTATCGCGGGTCAGGCCGAGGAACGGCGTGAGCAAATCGTTGTGCCAGCCTTCGGCGTAGGCGGCCGCCATGTTCCGGTGACTCTCCAGCGCCAGCTGGTCTTGCTCGGCGCGGGGGATCTGCCAGGTCTGCGCCATCAGTTCGCAATGCTGGCCCATGGACAACCCTGTACGTGGCTCACCGTTGCGCGGCAGTTCCGGCTTGAGGTGATGGGGGCGCAGTTGCAACAGCACTTTAAGCTTGTCCGCCAGGGATTTGCTGCGGTTGGCTTGCAGCAGAATCTTGCGCAGCCCTTCGTTGACGCCGATGGGCGCGTCGGACGTGGTGTCGACCCCACCCGCAATCGCGCACTCGATCTGGCCCAGGGCGATTTTGTTGGCCACCAGCAACGCCGCCTCAAGCCCGGTGCCGCATGCTTGTTGAATGTCATAGGCCGGGGTTTGCGGCGACAGGCGCGAGCCGAGCACGCATTCGCGGGTCAGGTTGAAGTCCCGCGAATGCTTGAGCACCGCGCCGGCGGCCACCTCGCCGATACGCAAACCGTGCAGGTTGTAACGCTCGATCAGGCCTTCCAGCGCAGCGGTCAGCATCGCCTGATTGCTCGCCGTGGCGTAGGGACCATTGGAGCGGGCAAAAGGGATGCGGTTACCGCCAATGATCGCTACACGGCGCAATTGAGTCATGAAAATCTCCCTGCTGGAAATGGGTGTAATCCGTCAGCCTAGCCTAGGCTGATCGAACGACTAGCGCGTTTTGATGGTCAACTCTTCTTTGAACCACAGTTTCTGGAGAGCGTTCCATGCCTGACCGTTATATCGACTTCGCCAATTCAGGCCTCGGCCATCGTCTGGTCGCCGCCCTTGGCCTGCCGTCACCGGTACGCCTGGAACGCTGGCAGGCCGGGCGTCTGCGCCCGGTCGACGGCGCCTTGTTACTCGGCGGTGGCGGGTTGGTGGACAAGGTGCAGGCATTCGCGCACAAACTCACCGACGCCATTTACACCTACGGCACCGAAACCTCGACATGGATCCCCGGACATGGCCCGAAGATCAAGGCCGTGGTATTCGACGCCAGTGAGCTGCAACACACCGACCAACTCAAGCAACTGCGCGAATTTTTCCAGCCACTGCTGAAAAACCTCGATAACAGCGCGCACCTGGTGATCCTCGGTCGTGCGCCAGAGAGCTTTCTCAACCCATTCGCGGCCAGTGCCCAACGCGCCCTTGAAGGCTTCAGCCGGTCCCTGGCCAAAGAGTTGCGCAACGGTGGCGTGCTGCAATTGCTTTACGTCGGTGACGGCGCCGAAGACCAACTGGAAGGCGCGCTGCGATTCTTCCTCTCACCCAAAAGCGCATACATCTCGGGCCAGGTGATCCGCCTGGAAGCCTGCGCCACGCCGGTCGAGGACTGGACCCGCCCGCTGGCCGGGCGCACGGCGCTGGTCACCGGAGCCGCCCGAGGCATTGGCGCGGCCATCGCCGAGACTCTCGCCCGCGACGGCGCCGAGGTGGTCCTGCTCGATGTGCCCCAGGCCAAGACCGACCTCGACGCTCTGGCCGCACGCCTGGGCGCGCGTAGCGTCGCGCTGGACATCTGCGCCGACGCCGCCGCCGACCAGTTGGTCGAGCAACTTCCCACCGGCCTCGACATTCTGGTGCACAACGCCGGTATCACCCGCGACAAGACCTTGGCCAACATGACCCCGGACTTTTGGGACGCGGTGGTGGCGGTCAACCTGAACGCCCCGCAAGTGCTGACCAAGGCGCTGATCGACAGCGGCACCCTGCAAGACCACGCCCGCGTGGTGCTGCTCGCCTCCATCAGTGGCATCGCCGGCAACCGTGGGCAAACCAACTACGCCGCGAGCAAGGCCGGCTTGATCGGCCTCGCACAGGCCTGGGCGCCGCTGCTCAAGGGCCGTGGCATCAGCATCAATGCCGTGGCGCCGGGCTTCATTGAAACCCAGATGACCGCGCATATCCCGTTCGGCCTGCGTGAGGCCGGGCGTCGCATGAATTCGCTGGGCCAGGGCGGCCTGCCGCAAGACGTCGCCGAGGCCGTGGCCTGGCTTGGCCAACCGGGGTCCGGCGCGGTCAGCGGCCAGGCGCTGCGGGTGTGCGGGCAAAGTCTTCTGGGAGCGTAACCATGGATTGGCAAACCTTAGGCAGCACTCCGTTTCTGCCACCGCTGTACTGGCGTGCGGCGCTCAAGCGCAAAATCAGCGGCGACACCTTGCCCGCCCTGGGGCTGCGCTGCCGGGTCAGCGTCGACCCTACGCACGTGGCGGCCTATCGCAGGGTCTGCGGCTTTGCCGACAGCCCGATCCTGCCGGCGACGTACCCGCATATCCTGGCGTTCGGCCTGCAGATGCAGTTGCTCACCGACACAAGGTTCCCCTTCCCGTTGCTGGGCCTGATTCACCTGGGCAACTGCATCCGTATCCACAGGCCCTTGGGCGGCATCAGCGACCTGACCCTCAGCGTACACACGCAAAACCTCAAGCCTCACCCCAAGGGTGCGACCTTTGACGTGGTGACCACCGTCGAAGATGCCCTGGGCCTGCTGTGGGAAGCCGAAAGCCGCATGCTCTGCCGAGGCGTGAAGACTGACGGCAACGCGGCGGACGACGCCCTGCCCACGCCCACCCCCGTCAGCGAACTGACACGCTGGCCCGCCCCTGCCGACGTCGGTCGGCGTTATGCCAGGGTGTCCGGCGACTACAACCCGATCCACCTCAGCGCCCTGACCGCCAGGCTGTTCGGGTTCCCCCAGGCCATTGCCCACGGTCTGTGGAACAAGGCGCACGCCCTCGCCGCCCTCGGTGAGCATCTGCCCGCGGCCAATATCGAAATACACGTCGAGTTCAAAAAACCGGTG
Organism: Pseudomonas sp. FP2335; assembly: GCF_030687535.1. Lineage (NCBI taxonomy): Bacteria > Pseudomonadati > Pseudomonadota > Gammaproteobacteria > Pseudomonadales > Pseudomonadaceae > Pseudomonas > Pseudomonas sp. FP2335. The sequence continues at coordinate 799,575 of NZ_CP117437.1, read as the reverse complement.
CGCTTGCCCAGTGAAGTGCGGTTATTCACCAGCGCAGCCGGTTCCAGCGGTGAATGGGTGTTGAAAGGCAGCGAAGAGATTGAGCACATGCTCGGCAAGTGGCAACCAATCGCCTGAAACAAACCGATAAATTGTATATATACACCTTAAGTGATAGCGGACTTCATAAAGTCCGCCCCTTCATTCAACCCCATGTTTTTTAATATATATACATCCTCCCCTTACACCCTTCGTATTAATCGCCAAGTACAGACTTGCCCTCCCTATATAAATCGTTAATACCAAGTTGAGCATTGCGCGAAAGTTGCCCCAGGCCTGTGATGATTCCACGGACAAACCCATCGCTATCCAAAGAAATAGCGAGTGTTTGAAGACAACTCAGGTTGTACAGGTGCAAGGAACTCAATCATGAAAACTCAAGTAGTGTTTTGGAAAGCAAGTACCGCACTCGCCCTCGCCGTAGCACTGACACTCGGCGGCTGCAGCAGCGGCGGTGGTGGGCATCACAGCGGCGGCTCGTCCTCCACCGACGATACGACTGCCGGCACAGGTGGCACTGGCGGTGGTACTGGCGGCGGCACTGGAGGTGGAACTGGTGGCGGCACTGGCGGAGGTACTGGAGGAGGCACAGGTGGCGGCACAGGCGGCGGCACCACCGGTCCTGGCACTGGCACCGGCGGCACGACCACGCCATTGGTTACCGCAACCGTCGTCGACACCGTGGGCACTACCGTGACCGGTGCCGGCACCGCTGTCGAAAGCCTCGGCACCCAACTGGGCAACCTGCCGATTGTCGGCGCTACCGCCGGCGGCCTGGTGACTGCCACCGGCACCGCAGTGGGCAGCATCGGCACCGGTTTGTCGGACGGCTTGGGCACGCTCGGCACTGACAGCAACGCACTGGGCACGACCCTCGCCGGGGTCGGCAACGGTGTCTCGGACCTGGGTGATGGCGTGAGCACGACCGGCACCAACGTTGCCACCTTGCTCGGGCGCGTGCCCGTGGTCAGCGGTGTCGCGCCGGTGGTCGGCGGGGCAGTCGACAATGTCGGCAACGTCGTGACCATGCTCGGCGACACCCTGAGTACCGCCAGCACCACCGGCCCACTGGGTTCGGTCACCAACGCCGTCGGCGCCAGAGTGCTGGTGCCCGTGGTCTCGCTGGTGGAAAAAACCACCGGCCAAGTCGGCACCGCGACCGGCCTGAACAGCCCTGTCAGCGGCCTGCTGAATAAAGTCGGGAGTACCGTCGACGGTCTCGGCAATCAAGTCGCCAGTGCGGGCGGCACTGGCAACCCAGTCACCGGCGCGGTGGGCAGCGTGCTCAATGGCGCAGGTACCGTCGTCGCCAGCGCCGGGGGCTACGTCAACCCAACCGGCGGCACGGGTGGCGGCACGGGGACAACCAACCTCGGCCTGCCGGAACTCATCGGCGGCGTGATCGCCGGCGCCGGCAACGGCCTCAATGCCGGCAACACCAATGGCCTGGTCAGTGCGGCGGGCATCACGGGCGGCAACGCAGGCGGCAGCGTGGCATCCCTGGGCACGCTGCTCGGCGGCAGCGGCGTACCGAACAGCGCAGCGGGTGCGCCAGTGGCGGCACTCACCACCAGCGTGGGTGGCGCGCTCAACCCGGTCACCAGCGGCGTCACCAGCCTCACGCAGAACGTCGGTAGCGCCACTGGGCTCGGTGCTCCGGTCAATGGCCTGGTCACCAACGTCGGCGGGGCTGTGAGCAACCTGGGCGGCGCCATCGTCGGCACCAATGCCAACCCGGTCACCAATGCCTTGGGCGGCACCGTGAACGCCGTCGGCAACACCGTGGCCTCGGTGGGCGGCGTGGTCACAGGTGGCACCAGCGGCGGTGGGTTGCTCGGTGGCGGCCTGAACCTGGGCGGCAGCGCATCTGCCAGCGCCAGCGCCGGTACGAGCAGCAACGGCGGCCTGCTCGGAGGCCTGATTGGCAAGAAATAGAATTGCACCTGGCCGATTAGACGGCCTCCCCTACAGCGCCTACGCTTGGTTGAGACGAGAGACCCAGTAAGTCTCTCGTCTTTTTTAGCGCCAATGAAAGGCACCCGAACCGCGCCCCCAGAGCCCGGCGGGAATCTGCGAAACGCTGCAGCAGTTTTGACCATGGAGTGTCCTATGCGCGCTTTCACGCCGTTGTTGTTGCTCACCCTCAGTGCCTACGCCCACGCCGATACCCTGCCCAGCTTCCTCAATAGCAACGACACCATCCGCAACCTGCCCGTGCCCAACCTTCCCGCCGATGCCTATCGACCGAACACCCCGCAGACCCAGTTGCCGACGCCCGCAGCCAGCGAAGCAAAACCCTTATTGATGGACACCAAAGTGACCATCCGCAAACTGCAGATCGACGGTGGCACGGTCTACCCGCTCAAGGAACTGGCCCAGGCGTTCGAGCCGCTGATTGGCCACGAAACAGACCTGGCCCACCTGATCGAAGCCACCCGCAGCATCACCCGGCGCTACCAGGCGGACGGCTACCTGCTGTCCTACGCGTTCCTGCCGGAACAACATTTCGAAGGCGGCCTGGTGCACGTGGTGCTGGTGGAGGGCTATATCCGCGATTACCAAGTGCAGGGCGACATCGGCTCGGTGTCGGCCTACGTCACCAAACTCGCGGACAAACTCAAGGCCGAACGCCCCCTCACACGCAAGACCTTCGAGCGTTACACCACGCTGATGGGCGCGATACCGGGCGTGACGCTCCAGGCGCAAGTGCCGCCACCGGGCACCACCGACGGCGGCACCCGCATGCAGATCACCGCCAGCCGCAAGCCGTTCACCACCAGCATGAGCCTCAACCAGGCCAGCCGTGGCGGCCTGCAAGCGCTGCTCAGCGCCACCAGCAACTCCCAGACGTCCATGGGCGAGCAGTTGACCGTCAGTGGCCTGTTCCCGCCGGGCGACGACAACGAACACTACTACCGCGCCGCCTACAGCCAATTCATCAACGCCGAGGGCACCCAACTGGCACTTTCGGGCGAACGCTACCGCGCCGACCCAGGCACCAACCTGCAACTGGGCGGCGGTTTCGAGCTCAAGCCGCACCAGGCCATCGACCGATTCTCCATTGGTTTGAGCCACCCGCTGATCGCCTCGCCGACCGAGTCGTTGAGCCTGGGTACACGCTTGTACGGCGTCGACCAGAAAACCCGCTATCAACTGGTGGGTTTCCCCAATCGCTTCGATGTCGAAACAGACCTGCGTGCCCTGGCCTTCGAAGGCGACTGGCGCAAGGCCGACAGCGACCAACTGCGCATCCTCAGCGCCGGTTTGTACCAAGGCATCAACGGCATGGGCGCCAAGACCCGCAGCGATCTGCAAGGGCTAAAACCCGACCTCGACTTCTTCCGCCTGCGCCTGTCCGGCGTGCAAAGCAACAAGCTGTTCGCCAGCAACTTCCAGGGCGTGCTGTCGGGGGCGTTCTACTGGAGCGACGACACCCTGCCCGACAGCGAACGCGCCACGTTCGGCGGGCAGAATTTCGGCCGAGGTTACCCGGATGACCAGGGTTCCGGCGACAAGGGCTGGGGCGTGGCCTACGAGGTCAACTACAGCTACAACCGCGCCGGCGACTGGGTGCGCATCCTGCAACCCTACGTGGTGTTCGACCGCGCCAAAACGTGGTTCAACGAAGTGCCGGTCAAGGGCAATAACCTGTCCTCGGCGGCCGTCGGCCTGCGCTTTGGCGACAGCAAGTACTACAACATTGCGTTGGAAGCGGCCAAGCCGATGTCGGACGTCGCGCTGGACAGCTTTGATCGGCGGCCGCGCTATACCTTGAGCTTCAGCTATCAACTCTGAACGGCAGGGTTGTAAACCTGTGGCGAGGACGCTTGTTCCCTCGCCATTGAGGTCAGAGATGGCGTTTCTGGAGAGGAAACAGATTGTTGAGGGTATCGATCAAGCGCACCAGATAGATCGGCTTGCGAAACAAATCCAGCACTTGCAGGCGCAGCATGTCACTGACGTCATCCATTTCGGCATGACCCGACATCACGATCACCGGCAGGTGCTGACGGTCGGTGTGTTCGCGCAGGCGCTTGATCAGGGAGATGCCACTTTCCTCGGGCATGCGCAGGTCGGTGATGATCAGCGCGATGTCGGGGTTGAGGGTCAGTTCCTGTAGCGCGAAGGTCACGGAGGTGGCGGTGAAACAGACAAAGCCCTCATTTGCGAGGGATTCGGCGAGTTCGATCAGGGCGTCTTCTTCGTCGTCCACCAAGAGGATTTGTTGCCTGGAAGACGAGGCAGGGAGGCTCATGGAAAAAGATCCTGACACTAAGAATGTACTCAGGTTAGTCGCGTCAATAAAATGATCAAGTCGACAGCAGGCTCGTTTCGATCAGGTTGAACAATACCTTCACACGGTCGCTGATCGGGGTCATGAAAATACCGATCACCGCCGCGCACATCGCCGCCACAATGGCGTACTCGATGCCGGAGGCGCCGTCCCTGGCGCTCACCATTACTTGCACTTTCACGTACGCGCTGCGAATGCTGTCTTCGATGTGCATGTAGAGCTCCGTCAAACTAAAGAGGAGAACGCAACGCATTAAAATATCAAGTACCGATCCCGGTTTGTATGGAAGTAAAGATAGCCTTCACCTTGGTGCTGATCGGTGACATGAACGCCCCGATGACCGCCGCACACATCGCTGCAACAATCGCATATTCAATACCGGAGGCCCCTTCCCTGCCATACGACAGGATCTGGATTTTGATGAACACCTTGCGAATACCGTCAAGGAACATATTGAACATATGACTTCTCCTTTGCGCAGGAAGCGCGATGTAGCGGGCTTGCAACATGATCTTGCTATGCCTCAAGAGCATTGTCGGCAAATCCACTCCCAACAACTGTAACAAGCGACTAATCACAAAGTATTAGTCAGTTTCATGGCGCCAAACCCCCTGTATTTGTGTGGCGACGCATAATATTCAGACGGATTAATGGCGTTTTGTCCTAGCTCTACTACCTTCAAATAGCGAAATAGTCAGAAGCCCAGAATGCACTGATTGCGTAGTCGCTGGACGGACCCGATGGCAGGCCCGGCAGCAGGAAAGGGAGAGCCTTTATGAGCAGTCGTATCAGCATGATTCTGGCCGTGATATTGCTGCTCGGCGCGCTGATCGCCGGGTATTGGGGCCTCGTCCTGAGCCGGCCGGAGCCCATCACCGCCGTCGCGCCACCTGTCATTAACAACGCCCCCGTGGCTCCCGTCGAAGACCCGACCCGCCTACCCGTGGTCGTACTGATCCATGACGTGCCGCCCTTCGTCGCGCTGACCGCCGCCGACCTGAGCGTGGAAAAACTCAAGACCGTGCCCGCCGGCAGCCTGACCCGCCTGGACCAAGCCGTCGGCCGCGCCCCATGGCGCGCCCTGGAAGCCGGCACCTGGCTGACCGAAGAGAGCTTCAGCGCCGGCGGCAACCTGTCCCGCATGATCCGCCCCGATGAGCGCGCACTGGCGGTCGCCGTGGATGAAGTGACCGGCGCCGGCGGCCAACTCAACCCGGGTGACTACGTTGACGTGATGCTCTATCTGCGCCAGGAAAACGGCAACCCGCAACCCTCCGCACAAACCATCATCCCGGCCCTGCGCCTGCTGGGCGTGGGTGATCAGCTGGGGCTGACCAACGACGGCAAACCCGGCTCCCCGGTACCCGTCACCCAGGAAGACAAGGCCAGGCAACAACAAAACCGCGCCAGTGCGCGCACGGTGTTGCTGGCGGTGCCTGAACAGTTGATGACCCGCCTGGTCCTGGCCATACAAGCCGGCAACCTGCGCCTGGCCGTACGCAGCGCCGACGAGCAGCGCCTGAGCCACTACTGGAGCGGCGGCACCGACGCCATGGCCAACCTCGACAGCGCCAAGCGCGATCTCTACCAATTCAACCAACTGGCGCTCACCACGCCGCCCCTCGGCAACTTCAACCGGCCCGCCACCACGGGCGCCCCGCGGCGCTCTGGGGTCGAAGTCATACGCGGCAACCAGATCACTCAACAAACGCCCTGATAGCGCTAAGGATGCCTTGAATGAGCAGTCGTTCCATGCCGAAGTTTTCGCGAGTGTTCTGGGCCGTCATCACCCTCAGCCTGCCCGTCGCGGCCGCCCAGGCGGCTTCCGCCAACTGCGCCAGCCTGGGGCAGTTGCCCGCCACGCTGGAGGTGGGTGAAGGGCTGCAACAGGCCATACAGTCGCCGGTCGCCATTACCCGGCTGGCCGTCGGCGATCCGAAAATCGCCGACGTACACGTCAACGGCAACCAGGCCTTCCTGCTCACCGGCGTCGCGCCCGGCGCCACCACCCTGATGATCTGGACCGCCTGCTCGCCCAACCCGCGCCAGACCATGGTGTTCGTCAAAGGCAAGGCCACTTCGGCGTTGACCAGCCAGTCGCTGTCGCCGTCGGATGACCCTTCGTTGCCCAGCCAGGTGCAGACCGACATCCGCTTCGTTGAAGTCAGCCGCACCAAGCTCAAGGAGGCGAGCACCAAGTTCCTGGGGATCGGCACCAACTTCTTCGTCAGCAGCCCGAGCATCGTCTCGCCCTCGGAGAGCGTGTTCAAACTGCCGGTGAGTACCGACAATTTCAACGTCGGCTTCGGCGGGGGTCGAGTCAAGGCGATGATCAATGCCCTGGAAAGCAGCGGCTTCGCCTACACCCTCGCACGCCCCAGCCTGGTGGCCCTGAGCGGCCAGAGCGCGACCTTCCTGGCCGGCGGCGAAGTGCCGATCCCGGTGCCCAGTTCCGGCAGCGACAGCATCTCCATCGAGTACAAGGAATTCGGCATCCGCTTGACCCTCACCCCCACGGTGATCGACCGCAACCGCATCACCCTCAAGGTGGCGCCGGAAGTCAGCGAACTGGACTACAGCAACGCCATCGCGATCCAGGGCATCCAGGTGCCCGCGCTTACCGTGCGCCGCACCGACACCAGCGTGTCCCTGGCCGATGGCGAAAGCTTCGTGATCAGCGGGCTGATCAGCACCAACAACCGTTCGACCATCGCCAAGTTTCCCGGCCTGGGTGACATCCCGATCCTGGGTGCATTTTTCCGTGACTCCAACATCAGCCGCGAAGAAAAAGAGCTGCTGATGATCGTCACCCCGCACCTGGTCCAACCCCTGGCCGCCAACGCGCAACTGCCTTCGCTGCCAGGGGAAAAACTGCGCAGCTATGACCCGAACTGGTATCGCCTGTTCTTCCTCGAAAACGGTAATTTCGACCGACGCACGGGACTGTCCCAATGAGTGAAAGCCTGAGCCAGACCTTCCTTGCAATCACCCGCAACGGCACCGACCTGGAATGGCTGCAGGGTGCCCTCGCGCCCCTCGGCCAAGTGGTCAGCGCCGGCAGCGGCAGCCTCGACGAATTGCTGGCGTTGGTAGACGTGACCTTCGCCAACCTGGTGTTCATCGGCCTGGACCGGGAAAACGTCAGCAACCAGTGCGCTCTGATCGAAGGCGCCCTGGAGGCCAAGCCCATGCTGGCCATCGTGGCCCTGGGCGACGGCATGGACAACCAACTGGTGCTGAACGCCATGCGCGCCGGGGCCCGGGACTTTGTCGCCTACGGCTCGCGTTCCAGCGAAGTGGCGGGGCTGGTCCGGCGCCTGGGCAAACGCCTGCCCGCCGTGGCCCACACCAGCCACCTGGGCGGCCTGACCGTGCTGTACGGCACCCAGTGCGGCACCGACGGCGCCATGCTGGCCGACCACCTGGCCCATGTGGTGCAGAAAAGTGGCCAGCAAACCCTGGTGCTCGACCTGGGCTTGCCACGGGGCGACAGCCTGGCGTTGCTCGGCCTGGAAAGCTCGTTCCACTTTGGCGATGCCCTGCGTCACCTGCGCCGCCTCGACGCCACGCTGATCAACAGCGCCTTTACCCAGGCCGAGGATGGGTTGCGGATCCTCGCCTACACCGACGGCGACGATCCCCTGGAACAGACCAGTGCCGCCGAGCTGTACATGCTGCTCAGCGCCCTGCGCCAACACTTCCAGCACATCGTGGTGAACCTCACCGGGCAGCCGGACAGCGACGCCCTGCGCACCGTTGTCAGCCACTGCGACAAGCTCTTGTGGTGCACCGACCAGAGTGTGCTCGACTGCCGTCGCAACCTGGCGGTGCTCAATCGCTGGCGCGAAAAGGGCATGAAACTCGAACACGGGCGGCTGCTGATCGACCGCTACATCAAAGGCGCCGCGCCCGAGGCCGAAGCCTTGGGCAAAACCTTCGGCCTGGAGGTGATGGCCATATTGCCGCTGAGTGCAGAGATCCGCCTCAACGCCAAGAATCAGGGCCAAAGCCTGTTCACCCTGGCCCCGCGCGAACCCTTGACCCAAGGCTTGCGCAACCTCGGCGAGCGCTTGGCCAAGCGCTCCGAAGGCCTTGAGAAACCCACCGCCAACTGGCTGACCCGTCTTTGGAGCACCAAATGAGCGGCGACAAACTGTTCGGCGGGCCGGGCGGGCGCAGCGCCGTCGGCAACACCGACCATGACGGCCTCAAGCTGGTACTGCACCGCTACATCATCGATGCCATCGAGGAGTCGGGGCGCAACCTGCTGGAAGGCACACGCCAGTCCCTCGCGCAGTTTGTGATCGACAAGGTCAGCGAATACATCACCCGCATGCACCTGGCGATTTCCCGCTACGAGATGGAACGCCTGGCCGAAGAGATCGTCGACGAACTCACCGGCTTCGGCCCGCTGGAAGTGCTGCTGCGCGATGCCTCCGTCACTGAAATCCTGGTCAACGGCCCCCATCGGGTGTTCGTTGAGCGCGAGGGGTTGCTGCACCAGAGTGACCTGCGGTTTATCGATGACCATCACGTGGAACGCGTCATGCAGCGCATCCTCGCGCCGTTGGGGCGGCGCCTGGATGAGTCCTCGCCGATGGTCGATGCGCGGCTGCCCGACGGCAGCCGGGTCAACGCGATCATCCCGCCGATTGCCCTGGATGGGCCGTGCCTGTCGATCCGGAAATTCCGCAAGGACATGCTCAAAAGCAGCGACCTGGTGGCGATGCAAACCATCGACCAGCCGATTTTCGAGTTCTTTCAGGGCGCGGTGGGCAAGCGCTGCAACATCCTGATCAGTGGCGGTACCGGCACCGGCAAGACCACCTTGCTGAACATCCTCAGCCAACTGATCAACCCCCATGAACGGCTGGTCACCATCGAAGACGTGGCTGAACTGCAACTGGGCCACCCCCACGTGGTACGCCTGGAAACCCGCCCGCCGAATGCCGAAGGCCACGGCGAAGTAAAGGCCAGCGACCTGATCCGCAACGCCCTGCGGATGCGCCCGGACCGCATCATCCTTGGCGAGATCCGTGGCGTCGAAGTGCTCGATGTGCTCACCGCAATGAACACCGGCCACGACGGCTCGATGAGCACCGTGCACGCCAACAATGCCCAGGACGCACTGCTGCGCCTGGAGACGCTGGTGGGCCTGACCGGGCGCCTGATCGCGGAAAAAACCTTGCGCCAGATGATCTGCGCGGCACTCGACGTGATCATCCAATTGTCACGCCTGCCCGACGGCCGCCGCTGCGTCACCGAAGTGGTGGAAGTGGTCGGCGTGCGCGATGACATCTACGTCACCAATACCTTGTTCCGCCTCGACAAGCGCACCGGCTACGGATTCTTGCGCGAGGCCATCAACCCCGCCGGCGACAAGCTGCGCCGCGAGAGCCACCTGCCGCACTAGGAGGCGTGCCCCATGCTTGGTCCGATACTGCTCGCGCTGACCTCCCTGGCCATGTTGTTGCTCGGCGTGCAGTTGATGCGTCGCGGGGTACGTCAGGCCCAGACCGACCGCGTATTGGAGCGTCTGGCCCACGGGCAGCCGCAAACCCAGGAAAGTAACCCACTGCTCAACAGCCTGGAGCGCGCCTTTATGCGTGCCGGCCTGGGCAAGCCGACCGAACGCCTGGGGCTGTGGCTGAGCTTGTGGGCGCTGGGCGTAGTGCTGGGGTTGCTCGCCTTCGAATGGCTGGGATTGCTGGTGATGCTACTGGGGCCGCCGCTGATCCTGCGCTTCTACATCTCACTGCGCTATCAACGGCGCTTGCAGCGCATGATCGAACAGCTACCGCAGTTGCTCGATCACGCGGTGCGCAGTCTCAAATCCGGGCGCACCCTGGCCGATGCGGTGCTCAACGCTATCGACGCCAGCGATGACCCACTGCGCACCGCCATGGGCCGCATCAAGCGCAATGTGCTGCTGGGCGTCAGCCTGCCGGAGGCCACCCACGATTTCGCCGAGCTGTATGAACAGGATGAATTGCGCCTGTTTGCCCTCGGTTTGAAGGTCAACCATCGGTATGGCGGCAACGCCAGCGAGCTGCTGGAAAACCTGATCAAGATGATCCGCGAGCGCGACCAGGGTGCGCGCCAACTGCGCGCAATGACCGGCGAAACCCGGGTCACCGCGGTGGTCCTGGCGTTGTTGCCGGTCAGCGTGGCGGGCTATTTCCTGCTGACCAACCCGACGTATCTGGTGGGCATGTGGGCCGATGACAGCGGCCAATGGTTGCTGATCGGCGCCTTCAGCATGCAGGTCATCGGGTGCGTGGCGCTGTGGCGCATGCTGAGGAGCGTCTGAGATGGCCGTGATGATCAGCATCGCCCTGTTTTTCGCGGCACTCGCGCTGCTGGTCATCAACCTGCTCGCCCATCGTCGCCAGCAGCGGCTGGTCAGCCAGCGGCTACAGGGCAACACCGTACGCGATGACAAGATGGGCCAGTTGCTGCGTCAGTTGGGCAATACGCGCATCGGCCAGCGCACCATCAGCCTGGACAACGAAACCCAGACCCTGCTCAACCGCATCGGCTGGAGAAAGGCCAGCCAGCGCTCGATGTTCGCCGCCTGCCAGGTGGGCGCGCCGATTCTGTTGCTGGGCCTGACGATCCTGGTGCAAAGCCTGTTTTTCCCGGACGTCGCCCATGTCTGGCCGGTGCCGTTTCTCGGGTTTGCCGCCGGTTACCTGCTGCCCAAACGTGTGCTGGCCTCCGTCGCCAAACGGCGCCAGGAGCAGATCGCCCAGGAGATTTCGACCTTTATCCCACTGCTGCGCATCCTGTTCGAGTCCGGCATGGCGGTGGAGCAAACCTTGCGGGTCATGTCCAACGACTCCCAGACCTTGATGCCGGTGCTGACCGCCGAGTTGCGCCTGGTGCTGGCACGGGTGGACTCGGGCCTGGAGCTGGGCGAAGAACTGAGCAAAACCAGTCTGATGCTCAGCGTGGATGAGTTCACCGACACCTGCACCATCCTGCAACAGCTGCTGTATCAGGGCGGCGGTGCGATGAAATCGTTGCAGGCGCTCAAGCAACTGCTCGATGACCGGCGCCTGACGCGCATGCAGGAATTCATTTCCAAGATGTCGGCCAAGATGTCGGTGGTGATGATGGTTTTTCTGTTTCCCGCGCTGCTGATCGTACTGGCCGGCCCGGGGTTTATCGCCATATCCAAGGCCATCGGCACTTGAGAGGACGCACCATGAAATTACTGTTTGCCGCCTGCAGCCTGCTACTGATCAGTGGTTGCGCGAACATGGGCCAGGCTCCCTGGGCCGGGTTCGCCGGCACCGGCAGTTGCACCAAGCCCAACGCCGACCAGGAGCTGTCGCTGAACCTCGCCGACGACATGGCCAACGACGGCAAGCTGCACGCCAGCCTGGCCAATCTGCAGAACCTGTCGGACAACCTGCCGCAGGTGCGCCTGCGCAAAGCCAAGGTCTACCGCTTGCTGGGGCGCAGCGAGGCCGAAGGGTTATATCGCGGCCTGCTCGGCACGTGCCTGGCGGCCGAGGGCGAGCACGGGCTGGGCCAACTGGCGGTGGCCAAAGGGGATAACGGCCAGGCCATGGAGCATTTGCAGCGGGCAGCCAGGTTGTCGCCCATCGACGAGAAAATCCGCAATGACCTCGGCGTGGTCTACCTCAACCAGTTGCGCCTGGAGGACGCGCGCTTCGAATTCCTCACCGCCATGGAACTCAACCAGAGCAGCTCACTGGCGGCAGTCAACCTGGTCACCCTGCTGATCTATCAGGACAACTGGACGCAGGCGTCGCAGTTGGTCAGCCGCTTTGGCTTGAGCCCGGAGCAATTCACCCAGGCCCAGCTCCGCGCCGAACAACTCAGGCGCTCGGCGCCCCGCGCCAGGGATCAAGTGGCAACCGTCAGCGACGCACGGCAAGTGCCCGTCAAATAAGTATCCGAGGGAGTATTCAGATGACACTCAAACCGTTCGCCCACCTGCTGCTGGCCACCCTGCCCCTGAGCGCACTGGCCATCGAGCCCGGCCCGTCATCGCCTTATCAACAGCAGACCGAAGGCTGGCTGCAGATGCAGGTCACCGGGCAATTGGCTTCGTCCACAGCGCAAAAAGCCTCCCCGGCGGAACGCGAGCAGGCCATGCAACGTTTGATCGAAAGCTACAAGCACCCCATTCCCGAGTACTACGACCAGAACCAGGGTGGCGCCGCGAAGAGTGGCAGCAGTAACTAGTGGGCGCTCACGCGCTGGCGGATCGACGCGCTGGCGGGTGACAGCGCGAGCGCCAGTTGCGTGCGGTTGTGCATGTGGGTCAGGCGCAGCACCTGGGACACGTAGAGCTTCACCGTGTTTTCGGTGATGCCCAGTTCGCAGGCGATCTGGTAGTTGGTCTGGCCCTTGCCGACCAGGCGCGCCACATCCAATTGGCGCGGCGACAGTTGCTTGAAGATCACCGGCATTTCGGCGCCTTCGACGTCGTCGCCCAGGGCTTCATCAGTGGCGGGTTGCGGGCCGCTGCGCACCTTGTCGAGGTCGTGGTAAAGGTCGTCGATCGACGCGGACAGGAACTGCAATTTCTGATTCAACTGCCCCAGTTCCAGATCCTTCTGGCGCTCATGCAGCGCGGCCTCCTGGCGTTGCAGGCCTTCAAGCAGTTCTTCGAGGTTGATCGGTTTCTGATAGTAATCGGCGATGCCCGCCCGCAGCGCCTTGATCACGTCCTGTTTGTCGGCACGCCCGGTCAGCATGATCGCCTCGAAGGCGCGGCGTTTGCCGGCAAGGCGTTGCAGTTCCTTGACCAGCTCGATGCCATCCATTTCCGGCATGTGCAGGTCGCACAGTACCAGGGCGATTTCAGCGTCTTCACGGAACCGCGCGATGGCCTGCCGCCTTGAATCGCAAGGCACGCAACGGTAACCGCTGCTTTCGAGGTATTCGCACAACTCTTCCACGATCAAGGGCTGATCGTCGACCACGAGGACTTTCATCTGAGAGATAAGCTTGTTCACGCGCTACTCCATGCCTGGCCAAGCAAAAATCGGTTCAAAACGGTACAACCGCGTCTATTTCGCACATCCTGGCTATAAACGTAGACGCACTTTCCGACTATGTACATAGAGCTACGCTACGTTGCGATCAGTGGGTTCCAAAGCCAGGCGAGGGTAAATCCGGCCAACAAAAATGGCGCGAAGGGCTGTTTTTTTGACTGGTGCGGGCCGAGGTACTCAAGGGCATTTCTAAGCCCTTGATTCATCAGCGGCCACAATTTTGGCGCCAACAGCAGCCACACCACGCTGGCCAGGCCGGCACCGACAAACGTGCCGAGCAAGTACGTGCAATTGCTCGCCAGGCCCAGGGCCGCCAGCAGTTTTACATCCGCAGCGCCAAGACGCCCCAGGGCATAACCGGGCAAGGTGAACACCACGGCAAGGGCAAATGCCCAGGCACCCTCGGCCGGCGTCGCGCCCAGCCAGGTGGAACCGCTCCACACCAGGTAAACCAGTGCCAGCACGAAACCGCCGAGGGTCAGGCGGTTGGCGATCTGGCGTTGACGGGTATCTTGCACGGCGCACAGCGCCAGCCAGGCAAACACGATGAGGCTGTGAATCACGTAAAAAAAATCCCTTTTTACTGAATGACTCTATGCTGATATCAGGTAGTCGTTGTCAGGGTAGACGCAGTCATGAGAAAGGGCCTCCCCAGAAAACAGAAAGGTGCCGCCGCGCTTGAGTTCGCGATGGTGTTCATGATCTTTTTTGCCGTGTTTTACGGTTTGGTCAGCTACAGCCTGCCGTTGCTGTTGCTGCAATCGTTCAACCAGGCCACGGCCGAGGGTGTCAGGCGCAGCGTTGCACTGGACCCCACCACCCCCGGTTACTCCAGCGCCGTCACCGCACGTGCAGTGGCGACCGCCCAGGCTCAATTGCAGTGGCTGCCTGCCGCGTTCAAATTCGTCCCGGGCTATGTAACCGCCACCTACTCGGCCGGCAACCTGTTGACCGTGCAAATCAACTACCCCTCCGACAACCTCAAAAGCGTCCTGCCATTCCTGGTGCTGCCGGGCTTCGGCACCGTGCCCAACCTGCCCACCACGCTGTCGGCCCAAGCGAGCCTGCAATTTTGACCTCGGGGGAAAAGTTCTTCGACCGCCTGCTCGGCCGCCCGCCCGAGTCACACCTGCCCACGGCGCACGTCCCCGTCAACGCCGGTTTGCAGATTGACCTGGACAACCTCGGCCGCGTCCTGCAAACCCACGGTCCGCTGCGTCATCGCCTGGTCAAACACACCGCCGAGCAACATCCCGAACCGCTGGTGGACTACCTGTGTGCCCACAGCGCCGTGGTGATCGAGGGCAGCCCCGCCGATTGGCAGGGCCAAAACCTCGACCTGGATTTCAATGGCTTCGCTGGACGCCCCCTGCAAACCCGTGGCTGGATCCAGCCCAGCGGCGACGGCTGGGTTTTGCAGCTGTTGGACATCGGCGACTTGATCGGCCACCGCGAGCACGCCGAAGCCCGCGAGCAACACCAGTTGCTCAGCGCCCAGGTCAGCGAACGCTTGCGCGTGTGCAGCCTGACCCGGCTGCCGGAAGTGGTGCAGGACAACCTGCAAAGCATCGCCCAACACTTTCAGATTCCCTGTGTCGCCATCGCCCTGCTCGACGAACAGGACCTGGGCTGGCGGGTCCACAGCCAATACCGCACGTTTGACGCCCCGGTGCTGTGGCACGATGGCCAGGCACTCGGCGCGGCCCTGGACAGTTTGGGCGGCACCGCGCCGTTGAGCCTGACCCTCACCCACGGCCACAGCGAGCATCCGCGCCTGCAAGGCATCTTTGCGAATGCCGAGGGGTTCCTGGTGCCCTATCGCGATGACCATGGCGTCGCCGCCTGGCTGCTGTGCGGTTTCTACCACGCCCAAGACACCTTCGAGCGCGACTGGCTGCAACTCACCGCAGCCCTCGCCGCGCCCCTGCTCAGCCGCCTGCGCGAACAGCGCCATCAACAGCAACTGGATCGCCTCGAAGCCCTGCAAGGCCTGCTCGGCACTGGTTGGTGGGAACTGCCCAACCTCAGCGACGACATCCAACTGGCGCCCCAGCTGCAACAGCACCTGAACCCCGACGAAGCCACCACACGCCACACCTTGAGCGACTGGCTGCGGCTGTTTCACCCCGCCGACCGCGAGGAACTCGCCAGCCGCCTGCACGACTTGCAGACCCTGAGCAAACCGCTGTCGACCAGCGTGCGCCTGCATCGTCTCGACGCCGCGCAAAACCCCATCTGGTATCGCGTCCAGGGCCAGGCCCTGGGAGTCGGCAACCATCGGCGGCTGGTCGGCTTCATGCTCGACATCAGCGACATCAAAAACCAGCAACAGCAAGCCGCTGCCGCCCACGCCCGGCTGGACAACCTGATCGCCAGCTCACCGGCAATCATCTATGTACAGCGCTACGTCGAAGGCACCCTGCAACCGCTGTTTTTCAGCGACAGCCTGCTGCCGTTGCTCGGCCGTACGCTCGCCGAATGCACGGCCGCCAGCCTGATCGAATGGCTGCACCCCGACGACCGCGACCTGTATTTCGAACGCACCCGCCAACTGCTGCGCGAAGGCAATGTGCGCAGCCGCTATCGCGTGCAGGACAAGCAAGGCAACTATCACTGGCTGCTCGACGAAGCCAGGCTGCTGCGCGACGACCTGGGCCTGCCGGTCGAAGCCGTGGGCCTGTGGCTGGATGTGACCGAGGCAACCCTGGCGGCGGAGCACGTCAAGCAAAGCGAGGAACGCTATCGCATCCTGGTAGAGGACTCACCGGCGATGATCTGCCGCTACCGCCCCGACCTGACCCTGACGTTCGGCAACACCCCGCTGGCCAACTATCTGGAGTGCCGCCCGGAACAATTGCCGGGGCTGAACCTGGCGGATTGGCTGTCGGCCGAACAACGCGACAGCTTTGTGCAGCGCATTGGCCGACTGACGCCGGAGTTCCCGGTCAGCACCGCCGAAATCAGCCTGCAACTGCCGGGGCGCGAACATGCCTGGTGGGTATGGTCAGACCGCGGCGTGTTCGATGAGCAGGGCGCGCTGGTGGAAGTGCAGGCTGTGGGCCGCGACAACACCGAAGTGCGCCGCTCCCAGCAACAACTGACCCAGAGCGCCAAAATGGCCACCCTCGGCGAAATGGCCACGGGCCTGGCCCACGAGATCAACCAACCGTTGAACGTGATGCGCATGGCCATCGTCAATGTGCTCAAGCGCGTGCGCGATGGCGATGCACAAATCGACTACCTGACCGAAAAACTGCAACGCATCGACACCCAGGTGCAGCGCGCGGCGCGGGTGGTCGACCATATGCGCGTGTTCGGCCGCCGCTCGGAAGTCGAGCAGCACCCCTTCGACCCGGCACAGGCGGTGGAGGGCACGCTGTCGCTGCTCAGCGAAGGCTTGCGCGGCAAGGGTGTGGAGCTGCGCCTGACACCGCCGGACTTCACGGTGCAGGTCAAAGGCCACGTCGACCAGTTGGAACAGGTGCTGATCAACCTGATCGTCAACGCCCGCGACGCGTTGCTCGGCCAGCGTGAAAAACAGCCGGAGCTGCGCCCCTGGATCGCCATGCACAGCGAGCATGACGGCCGCCACGTGCGCATCTGGGTCGAGGACAACGGCGGCGGCATCGACCCGCGCCTGCTGGAGCGGATCTTCGAACCCTTCTTCACCACCAAGCCGATTGGCGTAGGCACCGGCCTCGGGTTGTCGGTGAGCTACGGGATTGTGGAAAACATGGGCGGACGCCTGAGCGTCAGCAACGGCGAGCACGGCGCCCGGTTTTGCGTGGAGTTGCCGCTGGCCTAGTTCACCAGCGCCGCCTGGCCATGGGGGCGGCAACTGAGGTTGGCACCGACTTCGACCTGGTTGAGGTTGATGCCAAGGGTGTTCAGCAGGCCGTTGACCAGTGGGTCGACGACTGGGCTCAACACATTGCCGATCAGCCCTCCCAGCGTGGTATTCAAATCATTGAGCAACGTTGCGCTGGTCACCAGCAAGCCACCCAGCAGGTTGAAGCCGGTGGGTTTGTAAACCTGGAACTGAATGCCCGCCAATGTCGTCTTGAGCGAGCCCACCAGACCGGTGGTCGAGAATGCGTAGTAGAGCGCCGGCTGCTTGATTTCCGGCGGTTGATTATAGGTGTGAGCACCGAGGGCCGCAGTGGTCGTCCCCACAGTACTGTTGATACTCAGCCCGATCCCGCCGCCATAAAACGCCTTGCGTGTCGCGGGGTCACACGTGGTCGGCCCGAGCCCCAGCAGCGGTTTGAAGCAGGTGATCGCGCCGATGTCGACCACCGGTAACGGCGGCACAGGACTCAACGGCGGGCTGGAGGCCAGTGAGTTGATCAACGTGGGAGTCTGGCCGATCTTGACGGTGACTACCGAGGCGTTGGATTGGGTAGTCAAGGTTTTGGTCGCGTCGCTCACGCAGGTGAACCCGGTGACATAACTTTCAGCACTGCCCAATTCCAGAATCACATCCACGCCAGTGATAGGGGGGTTGGAGGCAGAGGACAGCACTTTCAGGTCTGTACGCTCGCAGTAACCACCCAATACACACAACAACGATGACACGGTCCCGCCCAGGTTCAGGCTCAACAAATTATTCAAAACGTCAGAAAGCGGACCGAGCAACCCGTTCAAGACCAGGTTCACTGGCGCCGTGTCGAGGAGTGGCAGCCCCACCGTCAGCCCAACGCTGACTTGCGCCGTGCGCACATAAATCCGCGTCGTCGCATCGGTTTTGTTCTTGGCGTACGTGGGATCGCCAATCGCCGACAACTGCGGCGGCTGGATCACTTTGATCTTGAGATTCGTCGTGACCCCGGGCAGCGTCACCGGCACGTCGGCAACCACGGCACTTGTCTTGTTGGCCAACTGCACAAACGCCTCGATCAACTGGAAGGCATTCACCGTGGTATTGAGCCCCGCGGACACCGCGCCGGTCTGCACTTGCATCAAGCTGCCCAACGTCACGTCCAGGTTGCCCACCAGCGCACTGATCTTCGCCGCTCCCGCCGCAGCCGCCACCGAGGCGGTGCTGCCTCCGGCCTGCAACACCGTGACCGCTGCATCCACCAACTGACCGAGCTTGAGGTTCTTGGCCAACAACTCATCGTAATTGCCTGCCTGCACCCCCACGTTCAGCGCCAGTTGGTTCAGGTAACTGAGCAGGTTTATATCGGTGCCCACCAACCCTTGCCAGCCCGCCAGGCCCACTGACAGGTTGCCGCCCAGCAGCTTGCCGAACAGCAGGTCCAGGGCGTCCGACTTGCTGGAGTCGACCGTCAGCACCGTCGACTTGATCGTCAACTGCGCCTGCGGCGGCAGAATCTTCGGCGCGGCGACGGCCCTGGCGGTCAATTGGGTCATCACGTTGTAGGCGTTGCCATTGACCAGCGTCCAGACGCCACCCGCAACGCTGGTCAACACCGGGCGGGAGGCGGTCACCTGGATGGCATCGGTCTTGGTGGAGTCCTGGCTGAACACGCGCAGGTTGCTGGCATTGGTGCTCAGCACGCCGCAGCGCACGTCCAGCGCACTGCCGGGGGGAATGACATAGCCGTTGCGCGTGGCGCTGGCGCCGGCAAAGGTCGGCGCGGTGTTGGTGGCCGGTATGCAATTGCCGTTGCGCTGCACCGCTTCCAGCGCGGCCATGTCGGCGATGCCTTGCAGCTTGCGCTTCTCCAGGTACAGCCGCCCGCTATCGACGACCAGCAACAGAAAGACCAGCGCCAGCCCCAGGGTCAGGGCCGCCATCAAGCCAATCGCACCACGCTGCCTGGAACGAAGTCGGGGAGACATCGAGCACTCCTTTAGCGCTTACTCTCCGTAGTGCAGTGGAGTGTAGACAAGGCGTTGCGGCCGCGCCGGCCAGTCGCCACATTGGCGACTGACGGAGATTGTGGGGGCGTGCACAAAGCTAGGTGTGGGAGCGGGCTTGCTCCCACAGGGGGATTGCGGTGTTGGTTAGTGCGGCGGGTAGTTGGAGAGAATTTTAGTCACCGTCGCGCGGATGGCATTGCTGCGATCCTGGGGATTCGGCGTGCTGCTCATCATCTGCTCGTCGCTGCCGCGCCACACCAGCTTGCCGTCCTTGCCGTCGAGCAGGTCGATCTGGAGGGTTGCCACTTTGTAGGTGATGTTGCGCGTTTCGTTGTACATCGGCGCGCCCCAGTAGCCGTTCCACGGGCCGCCCCAGGCGCCGCCGTAGTTGGTGGTGACTTGTTGCTGGCGGTCTTCGACGATCAGGTAGGCCTGCACCTTCAAGTCAGCCTTGGCGCCAGCCGCCGCCGGACGCAGGCCGCGCTGGTCGAGTTGTTCGCCGACGGCCTGGCGGATGCGTTGTTCGGTGAGGTCGCTCTTGATCCGCGGGTCATCCGGACGGTATTGCAGTGCCGGGTCTTTCCAGGCCCAGCTGCGGTACGCGCCGAAATCACGGCTGGCGTCAAAATCGTGGTTGACCTGGCTGGTCTGGCAACCGCCCAGCAGCACTACAAAAGCGAGCGTTGCGATACGACGAAACATGAGTGTTCTCCAAAATAGACCGGGGCCTGTCATTGAGCTTAGCGCTTAACGTGGCGGATAAGCGCTCATCGCCTTCTGCACCGCCTTGCGCAGCCCATCGGCGCGTTCGCTGAGGCTACCCTGGCTGGCGGTTTCCGCGCTGGTGCTCCACACCGGCTGGCCGCTGCGGGCGTCGAACAGGTTGACGCGCACCACCGCCACCGTCACTTCATAGGTGCGCACGATCGGTGCCGAGTTGTACATGCCGTAGCCATTGCCATAGCGGTTGTAGCCACCATAGCCGTAACCATAGTCATCCTGGACTTGCTTGAGGCGCTTCTCCAGGCGCACGTCGGCGCTGACCAGCAGGTCCGGCGGGCGATTGTCGTGCAGGGGGCGCAAGCCGCGCTGGTCGAGGGCGCCGCTGACCGCTTCGGCAATCTGCGCCGAATCGGCCCAGGCCGTGCCCGCCGGCAGCTGGCCGTTGCGCCAGGCCCAGTTGCGGTAGGCGCCATAGTCGCGCACCGGCGCCGGGTAGGCACTGGCATCAAAGGTATTGGCCGCCTGGGCCGGGGCCGGCGGCATCGGGGCCGAGGCGGCCACGTAGGGATTGGGGCTGGAACAGGCGCCCAGCCCCAAAGACAACAGGATCAAACAGAGACGACGCATTTCGACCTCCGCAGACTGGGCCGCTTAAACCGGACGGCAGATCCAGTGCAAATAACGCCCAAGTCCGGCAAAGCTTGGGTGACGACGGTGAGCGAGTTCCATCTCCAACAAGTCCTGCAGATTCGCGCGGGCCTGGAATTCCACCGGCATGTAGTCGTGGAACACCCGCACGCCACTTTGGCTTTCGACCTGCCAAAGGCCTTCGAGTTGCGCCGCCAGTTCACGCGGGTCGAGCGGCTGTTGCGGGGTGAGGCTCTGCTTTTCCCCGGCCATGTCGTTCTTGCGCATCTTGCGGAAGTGGCCTTTGAGCAGGTTGCGGTAAATCAGCGCATCACGGTTGTAGAACGCCAGGGACAACCAGCCGCCGGGCACCGTGAGTTGGTGCAGCACCGGCAGGATCGCGTGGGGCTCGGCCAGCCATTCCAGCACGGCGTGGCACAGCACCAGGTCATAGGGTTCGGTGAGTTGGCCAAGCAAATCCTGCCACGGCGCGTGAATGAACGTTGCGCTCTGCCCGGCCTCGGCGAAGCGTTGGCGCGCGCCTTCGAGCATCGGCTCGGCGGGTTCGGCCAGGGTCACTTGATGGCCCTGCTCGGCCAGCCACAACGACATATGGCCCAGGCCCGCGCCGATGTCCAGCACGCGCAATGGGCGCTTGGGCAGCGCTTCGGTCAGGTCGGCCTGGAGCACCGCCAGACGGATGGCCCCCTTGGCGCCACCGTAGATTTTCTCGGCAAAACGCGTGGCCAATTGGTCGAAATGTCGGTCACTCATGGGCAAACCGCCGTTCGCTGTCGGCCAGTTTGGCGCGCACCACCTCGTTCATGTCCAGGCCCAACTCGCTGCACAGCAACAGCAGGTACAACACGATATCGCCGACTTCCTGCCCTGCATGGGCGAGTTTGTCGGCAGGCAGCTGGCGGGATTGCTCTTCGCTCAGCCATTGGAAGATCTCCACCAGCTCGGCCATTTCCACGCTGGCGGCCATGGCCAGGTTTTTCGGGCTGTGGAACTGCTTCCAGTCGTTGGTATCGCGGATGCGGTGCAGGCGTTCGGTGAGGTGTTCGAGGTTCATGCGTGAGGCTCCTGAAGGTGAGTAGCTTCGGGGGGATTGGCCTTGAAGGCAAGTGAATCTCCGGGTGTTCTTGAGGACGCCTTCACGAGCAAGCCCGCTCCCACACTTGAAGGTATTCACAGATCAAAATGTGGGCGCGGGCTTGCTCGCGAAGGCGATTTAGTCGACGACACTGAACTCAAGCCGGGCAGTCTGCCCCGCCTCATCCAGCACACTCAACTGATACCGCCCCAACCGCTCAAAGCTGGCATTGATAAAGTCCTGGTTGGCACTGTCCCCCAACGGCTCGCCATTGAGAAACCACCAACGCCGCCCACTGCCGCCCAACGCCGAGATTTTCAGACGCAGCGCCTGCTGGCTGGCAGCCGGCAAGCGCAGTTGATCACCCTCGCGCACGCCTACAATCGACAACGGCGACGACGCGGCCAATACCGGCGGCGGGCAATCGGGATCGGCGGCCGGGATGCGTGCTTCGCGGCGCTCGACCCGTGGCAACCATGGCTCCAGCGGCGCCGGCCACAAGGCGATGCTTTTCGCCTCGGCACCAGGGCAATGGGCGTCGACCCGCAGGCCCTTGGCGTTGACCCACACGCTCTCCATCAACCCCACGCTCAACGGTTGATCCAATGCCTGCAAGGTCGGCGGTGTGGTGTTGTCCAACGTCCAGGCAAAACGCTGGCGCCGGCAATTGGGATCGCTGCGGCCCAGCGGCTGGCCCAGCGGCCAACAGATCGCAGCCACGCCAACATTCGCCGGCACCGGTTTGACGGGCGCACTGATGCCGCGCTGGCTGTCGCGGTTGGTCAGCACATCGTGCACCTGCAGCATCAACGGCGCCGCCGAGGCCAGGCCGAACTGCCCGGGCACTGGCGTGCCGTCCGGTCGGCCGATCCACACACCAATCAAGTAACGCGGCCCCACACCAATCGCCCAGGCATCACGAAAGCCATAGCTGGTGCCGGTTTTCCAGGCCAGCACCGGGCGCTGCACCAACTCGGCACGCGGGTCGCGGTCGGGGCGTGCCTGGCCACTGAGGATACGTCGCACAATCCACGCCGCACCAGGGGACAACATCGGCCGCTCCCTGAGAACGTCGCCTGGCTGCAAGCGGATGGTCGCGCTCTTGCCATCCCGGGCGAAGGCGCTGTAACCGCTGACCAGATCCTCCAGACGACTGCCCGCGCCGCCAAGAATCAACGCCAGATTGGGCTCGGCCAGCGCCGGCAACGCCAAGGGCACGCCGCCGATACGCATTTGGGCGGCGAAGCGCTTGGGCCCGTAGGCTTCCAGCAACTGCACCGCCGGCAGGTTCAGCGAACTGGACAACGCCGTACTCGCAGGCACCGCGCCGGTAAAGCCCATGGAAAAATTGCCCGGCCGGTAATCGCCGTAACGGCGGGGGACGTCTTGCAACAGCGACTCGGAGTGGATCAAGCCGTCATCCAACGCCATGCCATACAGAAACGGTTTCAACGTGGAGCCTGGCGAACGCAACGCGCTGATCATGTCCACATGGCCAAAGCGCTTGGCATCGTTGATGTCCACCGAGCCGACGTAGGCGCGCACGGCCATGCTTTCTTCTTCCACCACCAGGATCGCGGCGGAGGTGTACTCCGGCAAACGGGCGCGCCAGCCCAGCAGCAGGTCTTCGAGACGGCGTTGCAAGGTGGCATCCACGGTGGTGCGGATCAGCGGCGGGCTGTCCGGACGGTTCAGGCGGCGCGCGAGCAAGGGTGCCAGGCTCGGCTCCAGGCGCGGGGCGAGCAGCAGCGGTTCCTCCAGGGCTTCGTCGACAGCGGTCTGCGGCCACACCTGAAACTCGGCGAGGCGGCGCAGCACCTTGTCGCGGGCTTGCTGGGCGCGTTGCGGGTGACGGTCCGGGCGCAAGCGGCTGGGGGCCTGGGGCAGTACGGCAAGCAAGGCCGCTTCGGCATGGGTCAAGTGCGCCGGGGATTTTCCCAGGTAGGCCCAACTGGCCGCCGCCACGCCTTGCAACGTCCCGCCAAACGGGGCGCGGTTCAGGTAGAGGTTGAGGATTTCGTCCTTGGAAAGGTGCCACTCCAACTGCGCCGTGCGCCACAACTGGCGCAACTTGCCGTGGAAGGTGCGCGAATGCGGATCGAGCAGGCGTGCGACCTGCATCGACAAGGTGCTGCCGCCGGACACTACCCGTGTGCCGCTGAGGTTCTGCCAGGAGGCCCGCACCAGCGCCAGCGGGTTGACGCCGGGGTGTCGGTAGAACCAGCGGTCTTCGTAGGTGAGCAGTGCGTCGAGGTAATACGGCGAGACTTCGCCGGTTTGCACCGGGTAGCGCCACACGCCGTTGGCATCGGCGAAGCGCCACAAGGGCGTACCGTCTTCGGCGAGTACGACGCGTGCCAGGTCATCCTGAGGGAGCGGCAAGGGCCAGATACGGTCGGCCAGCCACAACAGCGCGATCACCAACACCACAACCCCCAAGCTCCAGCGCAGTAACCGTGGGAGCGGGCTTGCCTGCGATAGCGGTGGGGCGGTTGGTAAATTTTTCACTGACCCACCGCTATCGCAGGCAAGCCAGCTCCCACATGGGATTGTGGGTATCCGATACTAAGCAAACCCATTATTTAACCTGCAAACCTCTATGCTTATAGGGAACTAGCCTGGCGCAATCACAACCAAAGGCACAGATACGCCCACCTTCTCATCAGGACACACACATGCAGGTAGAAAGCTTCTTCGAATGGCTGGGCCAAGCGCTCGGTTCGGTCATCCGCTTTATCGTCGATGGGCTCAGCGGATTGTTCGGGGCCTTGACCAACGCTGGCGGCAACTTTGTCGAAGGCCTCTCACGTACGCTGGGCATGGACACTTCGATCATCAGCATCCTCACGCTGATCATTGGCCTGCTGTTCCTGTATTCGGCGGTGCGGGCGTTTATGCGTGCGTCGATCATCTTCGGGATTATCTGGTTGCTGCTGGGGCTGTGGCTGCTCAGCTGGGTCGTGCACTGATCCCCCAAACAACCAGCCCCCCTGTGGCAGCGGGCTTGCTCGCGAATGCGGTATGTCAGTATCAGATGTACTGGCTGACACTCCGTCTTCGCGAGCAAGCCCGCACACATTCAGGCCCCATTTCAAGTTGAGATCTCAGCGGCCCTTGATCACCAAGTCCGCCGGGGTCTCGCCCACCGCCTGCCAGTTCGGCCGGTACATCGACTCCACTTGCGGCGGCGGTACGCGGTACGTGCCCGGCGTCACCGCTCGTGCCAGATACAGCAAGTGCGTGGTGCCGGAACCGTCCAGGTTCAGCGCGGCCACATAACGGTCATCGCGGAACTCCTGATGCTTGAGCGACGCGTTCTGCATCGACTCACGCCATTCCTTCACCTGGCTGCTGGCGTTTTCCAGGCTGGCAGCGCTCTGTGCCAGGTTCTGGTTTTCCAGTTCCAGGCCGGCGGGCAGCAGGTCCACCACCAGGGCGTCCGGCACACGTTGCTTGGCGCTGACGGCCAAGTGCACCAGCACCAGGTCGCCGCTGTTGAGGCTGCGCAGGTTCAGCGGCTGGCCGTTCATGCCCAGGTATTCACGGCGGATGCTCAAGTTGTCGCCACCTGGCGCCGGTGGCACCTGTGGGTAACCTGAAATCGTCAGTTGCTGGTAAACCGGCACATCGCCCTGATTGGTCAGGCTCAGGTTGCTTGAAAGCAGCTTGCCCTCCAGATCCAGGGTCGACTGCTGGTTATTCAACTCGTGGCGTCCAGCACTGCCATCCAGTAGCACTTTCCAGTCCGACTCCGGCTTGGCAAACCCCAGGCGCCCGGCGAGGAACAGCGAATTACGCTCCTGGGTCGACAAGTACGGGCTCGCTGCCAACTGATCCGACAGCGTGAACAAGCGCTCCTCACGCTTGCCCTTGGCCAGGTCGTTCTCCTCCAGCAGCGCCAGGATCATCGCTTGATCACGCAACGGGCTGCCGTAGTCGGCCAGCCATTCATTGGCATTGCGCTGCGCCGCCAGACCGGCCAGCAACGCCTGGTCCGCCCGTGGCTGGTCGCCCATTTTCTGCAACGCAATCGCCAGTTGCACCAGCGGCAACCCGGAGCGCGCATCGCTGCGACGCTCGAAGATGCTGCGCAACGCGCCCAACGGCGCCTGCTGGCTGCGCGCCAGGACCATGCCGGCGTAGGCCTGCACGGCGAAGCGGGTGTGGTCGGCGTTGTCGCTGTAATCGACGTCGATCAGGTTGCGTTCCTGCACATAACGCAGCAGTCGCTCGCTGGCCTTTTTCAAGGCCTCCTGCGGCACCGCGAAACCCTGATCGCGGGCGCGCAGGAGGAAGTCGGTGACGTAGGCTGTCAGCCAATATTCTTCTTCGCCGTCAGCCCCCCACAATCCGAAGCTGCCGTTATAGCGCTGCATGCCCAGCAAGCGCTCGATGCCGATTTCGATCTTGCGCTTGCGCTCGGCATCCGGCTCGCCCTTGATCGCCAGGCGCTTGAGCAACGTATCGTCGGCGTACAGCGACGGGTACAGGCCGCTGGCGGTCTGCTCCAGGCAGCCATAAGGGTAGGCCTTGAGCGCGCTGATCTGCGCGCCAAGGTTCAACGGCGGCCGGCTCGACAGGCTCAACAGCGCCTCGCGCCCCGACGCATCGAACTGATCCAGGGTGCCCGCTGGCAGGCTCCACGGCTGATCCTTGAGTACCGCGCGGTAATGCTTGAGCAATGCCGGATACGCCGGACGCACGCCCAGGGTCCATTCGCGAGTGAACGGCGGTAGATTTTCACCCGGCAGGTCGAGGCCATTCACGGTGACCTTGACCTTGCCCTGCCCCAAGCCGCCCCAGGCTTTTACCGGGATGCGCAGGGTGGTGCGCTGGCCTTGTTTGAGTTCGACGTTTTGTGCGCCAGGGTTGACCAATTCCAGCTGCCCCTCGACGCTCAATTGCACATCGAGCTTCTGCGCCCGGCCCGACAGGTTGGACAGGTCCAGCGCCAAGGTGGTCTGGTCGCCCCCGGCAAGGAAACGCGGCGCCGACAGCTCGGCGATCAGCGGCGCGGCAATCACTGTCTTGGCTTCGGCCATGCCATAGCGATCATCGCTCCAGGCCTGGGCCATCAGGCGCAGTTCGCCGTTGAAGTCGGGGATGTTGACGCTGACTTCGCCCTCGCCCCGCTCATTCAAGGTCACGGGTGCGCTTTGCAGGGCGACGATGGTGAGGCTGGTGTCCGGGCGCTTGCCGCCCTTGGCCAGCGCAGCGTCACCACCAAAGGCCAGGCTGGCCAGGCGGCCCTGGCCAGCCTCGATCAACTGGCCGTAGATGTCGAACTGGTCCACGCCGTAAGCCTTGCGACCGAACAGGCTGGCATACGGGTCCGGCGTCGGGTATTCGGTGATATTGAGGATGCCCACATCCACCGCCGCGACCAGCACGTGCACCTGTTTCGGCACGCTGCCATCGGCATTCTTGGCGGCGACTTTTACCGTCAGCGCTTGCTTGGGACGCATTTTTTCCGGCGCGCTGAGGGTCACGCCGAGTTTGCGCTGGGTGCGATCCAGCGGCAGGTGCAGCAGGCCCACGGCCCGTTTGGGGGTGATATTGGCTTTGCGCTCGCCGGGACGAATCACCAGGGCACTGACGTACAAATCATGGCGCGACCATTTCGGGTCGAGCTTCACGGCGAAGCTTTTGCCTTCGGCCGGCACGTCGATTTCCTGCCACCACAACGGCCCTTCGGCGGACTCCACCAGCAGGTAGCCCTTGCCGGCGGCAGGCGGGGTCACGGTGACGTTGGCGGTATCGCCGTCGCCATACGCCGGTTTATCCAGCGCCAGCTTGACCTGATCGGGGCGTACGGCGCCGCCTTCGGTGTTGTCCTGGGCCTGGTAGCCGGCCCAGAAGCGCAGGCTGCTGACCAGCCCGGTCTGCGGGTCTTCGACCTCGACGCGGTAAGGGCCCCACTCGACCTGGAAGCTGACCTTGGCGGTGTCGCCCGCCTGGATGTTCAAGGTCTGTTCGTCGAGGTTGAGGAATTTTTCGTTGAAGTGGTAACTCCAGCCATCGTTGTCGGAGTAGTTCCAGTAGTAATCGCGACGCTCACGCACCAGGCGCACTTTGAGGTTTTGCGCGGCGAGCTTCTGCCCTTGCGGGTTGGCCAGCAGTACTTCGAATTCTGCCGGGCCATCGCCGTTGGTTTCCTTGCCGTCAAACAACCCGCGCAGGCCCGGCAGTTGTTCGGCCGGCCAGATCGGCTGCACCAGGCGCCGGGTGATCGGGCGCCCGCCGGACTCGTGCAGGCTGGCTTGCACGATCAGTTGCAGCGGCGACTTGGCGTCGGCCCATTTGCTTTCCAGGGTCAGTTCTTCCTGACCCTTGGCGTCGAGCACGCTTTCGTCGAGTTCGAAATCCTGGCTCAGTTCTTCTTCGGTGACAGAGCCAAACTGATAGCCCGGCAGCGCCTTGACCGCTTCGCGCAACGGCCGCACATAGATTTGCCCGCTGACGCGGTTGCCCGATGCCGGGGCGCCGTAGAGGTAGCGGCCACTGACCTGGATGACCGGGTTATCGGCCGGGCTCAACGCCGTGTCGCTGCCCTTGAGTTCCAGCGCCAGGCGCTCGGGCAGGAAGTCTTCGACGAGGAATTCATACAACTGCGGCTTGCCGTCCCCCAGGTCGAACACCAGCTGCCAGCGCCCGGTCGGCGCTTCGCCAGCCAGTTGCAGTGGGTATTGATAGAGGCCGGACGCGTCGGCATCCCACACGAACTTACGGCTGACCTGCTCATCCGGGCGACGGACCTCGACGCTCACGGGTTGCGGCTTGACCGCGTTGCCGTCCTTGTCGCGCAACAGGGCGTTGAGCAGCACGGTTTCGCCGGGGCGATACAGGTCACGCGGGCCGAACACAAAGAACTGCAACGGATGGGACGGCTGGCCGCCGATGTCGAACTCGGCCAGGTCCAGCGCCGCGCTGTCGAGGCGTAACAGGCTGGTTTGCTCGCCCTGCTTGGCCAGCAACACCTGGGCTTTTTTCGGCAACGGCAGCTCGGCGTGGCCGCCCTTCTCGGTCTTGCCCTGGCCCAGCACGCGGCCGTCGGCATCGAGCACTTCAAGGTCGACGCCATCCAGCGCCTTGCCGCCTTCGAGGGCCTGGGTAAACACGTCCAGGCGATTGGCGTAGCGGTGCACCGACAAGCCGATGTCACTCAAGGTAAACAGCGTCGCCGGCTGGGAATAGTTGTAGGTGCCGGAAGCGCGCATCACCGCCAGGTACACGCCTGGCTGCTGCAATTGCTTGAGGCCGGCAATCGGCAGCAGCAGGGTTTCACGGGTGTTGCGTGCCGGGTTCAGGTCGAAACGGCCGCCGTAGACCAGGTCGGCCATCGGCAGCAGTTCGCGGGCCTCATAACTTTGCAGGCTGCTATTGCGGCCCCATTGCGCTAGGAAGGTGGGCAGGGATTCGGGCTTGATGCGAAAGAATTCGACGTCGATCTTGTCGACGTTCAACGCAATCACCGGCAGGCCTTCGGCCAGGCGTGTCGGCAGCAAGGTGCCACGGCTGGCGAAACCGACGGTGGCTTGTAGGTCGCGGGTTTCCAGGCGGGCGCTGTATTCGGCGGCGAGCTTGGCGTCGTTGACCGCTTTCACGCCGGCGTCGATGGTCAGCACCAGCTTGCGCTGTGGCTCCAGATGGCGCAGGCGCAGCTCCATCAGGTTGTCGGAAATTTCCCAGGCACCATCGACCTTGCCGGACTTGCTGTCCACCAGGTGAAGTTTGTCGGCGAATTTCTGATCGGGGTCCAGGGGAATGGAAAAGCTCACGGAGAGCGTGCTGGCCCCATCGAGCTGCACCTCGGACACATCCACCACGCTTAACTCACGCCCGGCATAACGCTGCTTCAGCGCTGCCACGTCCACCACCGCCTTGGCCGGCTTAGGTGCTGCCGTCACGGTTGGCGCAGGAGGCGCCGCCGGTTTTTCGGAAGAATCGCAGGCGCTCAGCAGGGCCAGCGCGCAGGCCAGGAACAATCCTTTGTTAAGCATGGGGCACTCGTTGTTAGGGGGCCGAGGGATGAACTATATATCAGCCCGCGTGGGGCTGATGAGGTGCTGCTCACATTGACCGACGGAGGGTGGTTTGGTTCTTGAAAGGAAGTGTTGCCAAGCCAAATCCCACAAACACTGAAGATCAAAATGTGGGAGCGGGCTTGTGTGGGAGCGGGTTTGCTTGCGAAGGCGGTGTGTCAGTCGACACATCTATTACTGAACCACCGCATTCGCGAGCAAGCCCGCTCCCACATTGGTCCTGCGATGACAAGGAGTGCCGGTTACAATGCCGCTCTCCCGAGGAGCCTGCATGTCCACCTTACTGACCGACTGGCGCGACCGCCCTACTCATCGCCGTGTATGGGCCTTAGCTGCGCCGATGATTCTTTCTAACATCTCGGTGCCGTTGGTGGCCCTGGTAGACAGCATGGTCATCGGCCACTTGCCCCACGCCCATCAGTTGGGCGCCGTGGCCGTCGGCGCCAGCCTGTACACCTTCCTGGCCTGGGCCATGGGCTTCCTGCGCATGGGCTCCACCGGTTTCGCTGCCCAGGCCGCTGGGCGCAATGATGGTGCGGCGTTGCGGC
This sequence comes from Pseudomonas sp. FP2335, assembly GCF_030687535.1. Taxonomy (NCBI): domain Bacteria; kingdom Pseudomonadati; phylum Pseudomonadota; class Gammaproteobacteria; order Pseudomonadales; family Pseudomonadaceae; genus Pseudomonas; species Pseudomonas sp. FP2335. Next base: position 769,348 of record NZ_CP117437.1, on the reverse strand, counting down.
AAATCCTCCTGCAAGGGTTACTGTTGGCGCTGGGGCTGGCGATGTTGCTGGGCACGGTAGGTATTCCCTTCAGCCATCTGGCGCTGGAATGGATGCAGCCCTCCCCCGAACTCAATCAGTTGACCCAGGATTTTTTCCACACCCGCCTGTTCGGCTTGCCCGCCGCCCTCGCCAGTTATGCGCTGGTCGGCTGGTTCCTCGGCACCCAAAACGCCCGCGCGCCGTTGGCGATTCTGCTGACGACCAACCTGGTAAACATCGCCCTGAACCTGTGGTTTGTGCTTGGCCTGGATTGGGGCGTGGTCGGCTCGGCTCGCGCCTCGGTGATCGCCGAATGGACCGGCGCCCTGCTCGGCCTGGCCCTCACGCAAAAAGCCCTGCGTGCCTACCCCGGGCATATCGCTTGGGCTGCGTTGCAACGATGGAAGAGCTGGCGCCCGCTGCTGGCGGTGAACCGCGACATTTTTATCCGCAGCCTGGCGCTGCAGTCGGTGTTTTTCATGATCACCGTGCAAGGTGCACGCCTGGGCGATGCCACCGTGGCGGCCAACGCGTTGCTGCTCAACGGCCTGTTGCTGACCGCCCACGCATTGGACGGATTGGCCCACGCGGTCGAAGCCCTGTGCGGCCATGCCATCGGTGCCCACGACCGTCAGGCGCTAAGGCGTTCACTGGTGGTCGCCGGCGGTTGGTCGCTGATCGCCAGCGTCGGTTTTGCCTTGCTGTTCACGGTCGGCGGGCACTTGTTTATCGCCATGCAGACCGACATCCCCAACGTGCGCGAAACGGCTGACCGTTACCTGCCGTATCTGGCGGTATTGCCGTTGATTGCGGTGTGGAGTTATTTGCTCGATGGCCTGTTTATCGGCGCTACCCGTGCGCGGGAGATGCGCAATGGCATGTTGCTGACGGTGCTGTTGACGCTGCCGTTCGCCTGGCTGTTGCAGGGGTTGGGCAACCACGGGCTGTGGCTGACCTTCCTGCTGTTCATGGCGCTGCGCAGCCTGACTTTGTGGGCGATTGCGTGGCGACTGAACCGGCAGGACCAGTGGCTTGGATAAAAAAATGTGGGAGGGGGGCAAGCCCCTTCCCACATCTTGGATCGCCGTCGACTGTGCTTATGAGGACAGGTACGACGAACGGGTCAGGCCCAGGCGCAAGGCGTCGAGGAACTGGGTACGCTCAGACGCAGAGATCTTCGCGCTCGCACACTTGTCGCGGTAGTGGGTCATCAACTCCTCCGGCGACAAGTGCACATAACGCAGCATGTCTTCGATGGTGTCATGGGTCTCGATCCCGGCGCTGTACACCGAACCGTCTTCACGCTGGTAGATGTTCACCGAATCGGTATCACCGAACAGGTTGTGCATGTCGCCCAGGATCTCTTGGTAAGCACCAACCAGGAAGATGCCCAGCAAGTAATCCTCACCTTCGTTCAACGCATGCACCGGCAGGCTGGTCTCGATGGACTGCTCGTCGACGTACTGCTTGATCTTGCCGTCGGAGTCGCAGGTCAGGTCCTGCAACACCGCACGGCGCAACGGCTCTTCGTCGAGGCGGTGCAGCGGCAGGATCGGCAGGACCTGGCCGATGGCCCAGGTGTCCGGCAGGCTCTGGAATACCGAGAAGTTGCAGATGTACTTGTCGGCCAGCTTGTCGTTGAGTTCGTCCAGCACCTGGCGGTGCGAGCGCTGGCGGGCCTTGAGCGAGTTATGCAGGCGGCGGCACACGGCGAAGTAGCACTGTTCGGCCAGGGCCTTTTCCGCCAGGGTCAGTTTGCCGTCGGCGTACTGGGCGGCCACGTCGCTCATGTAGTGGGTGGCGCGCCAGTAGGTTTCGGTGACCATTTCAATGTCGGTCGGACCGAGCAGGTCCACCAGCCACTGCACGGTTTCCGGCAGGCTTTCCTTGTTTTCGATCAGCGGGATTTCGTCGTTGTGTTTCTCGACGTCGGTGACCTGCACCACCAGCATGGCGTGGTGGGCAGTCAGGGAGCGACCGCTTTCGGAGAAGATATGCGGGTGCGGCAGGCTCTGGGCGTCGCAGAACTCCTTGAGCATGCCCACCACCACGCCGGCGTAGTCGTCCATGTCGTAGTTGATCGAACTGGCGTTACGCGAGTGGGTACCGTCGTAGTCCACGCCCAGGCCGCCGCCGACGTCGATGTGATCCACCGGCAGGCCGAGGTTGCGCAGTTCGCCGTAGTAACGAATGGCTTCCTTGAACCCGTGCTGGTAGTCCGCCAGGTTGGCGATCTGCGAGCCCATGTGAAAGTGCAGCAGGCGGATGCCCTGGTCCAGGCCGGCGGCGCGGAAGCGCTCGACCACCGACAGCAGCTGCGCCGCCGACAGACCGAACTTGGATTTCTCGCCGCCGGTGTCCGCCCACTTGCTCGACGCCAGGGACGACAGGCGCACGCGCAGGCCGACCTGTGGCTTGACCTTGAGGCTGGCGGCCTCTTCGATCACCAGGCCGACTTCGGATTCTTTCTCGATCACGATGAACACGTTGTGGCCGAGTTTCTGCCCCATCAGCGCGAGGCGGATGAACTCACGGTCCTTGTAACCGTTGCAGACGATGGTGCCGCCCTTCGGCGCCAGGGCCAGCACGGCCAGCAGCTCAGGCTTGGAACCGGCTTCGAGGCCGATGGACACGTTCTGGGTGGCGATGATGTTCTCGATCACCGCTTCCTGCTGGTTCACCTTGATCGGGTACAGCGCGGTGTACTTGCTCTGGTACTCCAGGCGCTCGATGTTCGCATCGAAGGCGCCGGTCAGCTGGCGTACACGGTCTTGCAGGATGTCGGGAAAGCGCACCAGCAGCGGCAAGGACAGGCCGCTCTTGCGCAGCTCGTCGACTTGCTCGTAAAGGTCGACAGGCGTGCTGTTCGGGCCGTTCGGACGGACTTCAACGCGACCGGCATCATTGATCGCGAAATACCCGGCCCCCCAATGGCGAATCCCGTAAACACTGCGGCTGTCCGCAACTGTCCATTGGCTGCCATCGTCTTTGCGTGTGCGTCGTACGGACATCGAAGTCCCCTATAAATGAAGTCGAAGGCGCAGCCCCCTATCAGAGGCTGGCGCAGTCTAAAGAATGAAAATGACGATTTGCCTGCGCGAGAGGTAGGACCCCACTTGCAGGACAGAGTTTAGACACAGGTCGGGAAGAGGCTTTCAGCCGCCGGACTTCTTGGCCTTGTACCCGAGCTTGATCAGCTCGGCCAACAGCAACTCGACGTGATCGCCCTGGATCTCGATGACGCCGTCTTTCAACGCGCCACCGGTGCCACAACGCTTTTTCAGCGTGGTGGCGAGTTCTTTCAGGGCATCCTCGGCCAACGGCACGCCGGTGATGGTGGTCACCGTCTTGCCGCCACGGCCCTTGCTCTCGCGTCGCACGCGGGCAATACCGTCGCCTTCAGGGATCAGGGTCTGTTTGCAGGTGCACGAATCCACGGGCTGACGACAGTCCGGGCAGTGTCGACCTGCGTCGGTGGAAAATACCAGGCCACCAAGGGCGGCGAAGGATGCGGCTTTTTTGGCCACCGGCAATCCTCTTGGGAGGACAAAGACAGATCGGTGCCCGCAACGGGACTACCGACCGCGAAGCCCCACTCAGGCAGGGGCAGCGCTACCGAACCGCCCCACTCCTAATAGCAGGAAGGCTCGGGTGAAAAGTCGCGCAGTGTAACGGCAAAAAGCCGACTTGCTAAGGGCCAAATCGCGCCAATTTATGCAAGTTTAGCGACGCAGGGCCAGATAGCGACGCAGGCCCTCCTGGGCGTCCGGGCAATAGGGCTTTTGTTCAGCTTCCTGAAGGATAACGTCGAGGGGCAGAAAGTGCGCTTCCATGACCTCTTCGGGCTGCAAACGCAGCGCCCCGTCCCACACGGCAGAGTAGGACTTGCACCAGAGCCGGCTGTCGCCGTCGGCGAAATAGAAGTGATCATGCTCGACCAGTGCTACCCCGGCCACACCGAGTTCTTCTTCCAGCTCGCGGGCCGCCGAATCGGCGTAGCTCTCCCCCGCCGCGACCATCCCACCCGCCGCCGTATCCCAGAAACCGGGGTACAAGGCTTTGCTCAGGGTGCGTCGATGCACACACAGCTCGCCCTTGGAGTTGAACAGGAAGATAAAGGTGCAACGGCCGATAAGACCGCGCTGGCGCAGGTCGGACCTGACCAGGTGACCGAGGAGCCTGTCCTCTTCGTCAACCCAGCAGATCAGTTCAGCATCAGAGGCCGCACGGTGTGCGGCCTCGTTTTGAGTAGCGTCCATCATCAACCCTGGTTGAGGAGCTGACGCAAGTCGATCACTGCAGCGTTGGCCCGGGAAATGTAGTTGGCCATCACCAGCGAATGGTTCGCCAGTACGCCGAAGCCACTGCCGTTAAGAATCATAGGACTCCAGACCGGTTCCTGCGAGGCTTCCAGCTCACGGATGATCTGGCGCACGCTGACCGTGGCGTTTTTCTTGGCCAGTACATCGGCAAAGTCGACCTCGATGGCGCGCAGCAGGTGGGACAGCGCCCAGGCCTGGCCACGGGCTTCATAGAACACGTTGTCGATCTGCATCCATGGGGTTTCCACCACTTCTTCATCGACCTGCGGCACTTCACCCGGCGCCAGGGCTTCGGTTTTCAGCGCGGTGTTCAGTTTCACCCGGCCGACGCTGGCCGACAGGCGCTGCGACAGCGAACCCAGGCGGGTCGCCACGTCACCCAGCCAGTTGTTCAGGTTGTCGGCACGTGCATAGAACAAGGCGCCGCGCTGGTTCGGGTCGGACAGGCGCGCTTCATAGCGGCTCAGGGAATTGATGCCTTCCTGGTACTCGGACTCGCTGGAAGGCAGCACCCAGCTCTTGTTGTCGAAGTTGAAGCGCGGTTCGGCCTTGGCCAGGTCCGCGTCTTCGGCCGACTGCGACTGGGAACGCGCGAAATCTTTGCGCAGGGCGCGGGTCAGGTCACGCACCTGGACCAGCACGCCGTATTCCCAGCTGGGCATGTTGTCCATCCACAGGCCAGGCGGGAAACGGTCGTTGGAGATATAGCCACCGGGCTTGTCCAGCAAAGTGCCGACCACGGTCTTGAGGGTTTCGACGGTGGTATAGCCCACCACCATCTGCTTGCCTTCCTTCTCGGCGGCAATCTGCGCATTTTGCTGGACCGGGAACAGCGCCGGCTCTGCGCTCCAATACCACCCCAGGGCACCCGTGACCAACAGGTACAAGCCCAGCAGGCTGAGCACGGCGCGGCTCATCAGCAGGCTGCGAAAGTAGCTGCGGTTGGCCGACTTGGGTTCGGGGGCGGGGCCTTTGGTACTGTCTGCGCGGTTTTTCCAGTCCAGCATGGCGGGATCCTTTCAATCACTTGAGTTCATGCACGTCTATTGTCCGGGTGCGTTCAAACACTCCGACCACAACCCTACCCCATCGTGCCCGTCAGCGCGGGGCTTTTAAACGAAAGTGGCGCATACGGGGCGTTCGACTATAAAGGATGCACGCTTTTTACGCTGCGCGACCGATGAGTCGAAAATTGAATGCGTAAGTCTCGCAGTTAATTGACGTATGACACTCATGCAACAGAAAAGAGGTGCTAGCATAGAGCCATCAGTTCGACCTCAGCATGCAGCCTTACTAGTAGTCAGGATATGACCGAGCCAGAAGACCCCAGCCGTGAGCGTCTCAAGCACCATTTTGCCCAGCGGGTAATTCATCAGGCACGTCAAATTCTTGAGATCTGGCAGCGCCTGCAACGCAGTGAATGGTCCAACGCTGACCTCTCCGAACTCAGCGAAGCCAACCTGCGCCTGCAGCGTTTTGCCGAGCGCTTCGAGCAGCCGGAGCACGGCCAGTTGGCGCGGCATATCGGCGAATCGCTCAAGCAAGTCGACGAAAACCGTGGCCGCCTCAGCAGCCACCTGATCACCGAACTCAATCGCCTGATGCAGCGCCTGTCGCGCACCGGGCTGCGCCAGGGCGACCAGCTCGAACAAACCTTCCTGCCACCGATGCGCAAGCCGATCTACGTGATGCTCGCCGATCACGACCGCGCCGAGCGCCTGGCCAAGCAGCTGGAATTTTTTGGCATGAGCGCGCAGTCCCTGGACAGCGTGCCGGCGTTCCGAGCGTCGATGGCCGAGCGCTTGCCGTCGGCCATCGTCATGGACGTGGACTTTTGCGGCGCCGGCCTGGGCCTCAAGCTGGCCGCCGAAGCCCAGGAAGGCCTGGAGCAAAAACTGCCACTGCTTTTTTTCAGCCTGCACGAAACCGACACCCCGACCCGTCTCGCCGCCGTGCGCGCCGGTGGCCAGGAGTTCCTCACCGGCACCCTGGAAGCCTCCAGCCTGCTGGAGAAGATCGAAGTGCTCACCTGCGTCGCCCAGTACGAGCCGTATAAAGTGCTGATCATCGACGACTCGCGCGCCCAGGCCCTGCACACCGAACGCCTGCTCAACAGTGCCGGCATCGTCACCCGCACCTTGATCGAGCCGATCCAGGCCATGGCCGAGCTGGCGGACTTCCAGCCCGACCTGATCATCCTCGACATGTACATGCCCGCCTGCACCGGCACCGAACTGGCCAAGGTGATCCGCCATAACGACCGCTATGTCAGCGTGCCGATCATCTACCTGTCGGCTGAAGATGACCTGGACAAACAGCTGGACGCGATGAGCGAGGGCGGCGACGACTTCCTGACCAAGCCGATCAAGCCGCGCCACCTGATCACCACCGTGCGCAACCGCGCCGCCCGCGCCCGCCACCTCAAGGCGCGCATGGTGCGCGACAGCCTGACCGGCCTGTACAACCACACCCACATCCTGCAATTGCTCGAAGACTGCAGCTTCCGTGCGCGCCGCGAGAACAAGCCGCTGAGCTTTGCCATGCTCGACATTGACCACTTCAAGCGGGTCAACGACAGCCACGGCCACCCCATGGGCGACCGCGTGATCAAGAGCCTGGCGCTGTTTCTCAAGCAGCGCCTGCGCAAGACGGACTACATCGGGCGCTACGGCGGCGAGGAATTCGCCATCGTGATGCCCGACACCGACCTGGAATCGGCCTGCAAGGTGCTGGACGAAATCCGTGGGCGCTTTGCCGAAATTCACTACCCGGCCCAGCCGCAGGACTTGTGGTGCACCTTCAGCGCAGGGGTTGTGGAGCTGTGCGACGGTTCCGACAGCCTGATGATGGCGGCCCAGGCCGACGAGGCGCTGTACCGCGCGAAGAACGCCGGACGCAACCGAGTACAAGCGGCGCGCACATCAAAGCAAAGTGCCACCTTTTCACCGGAATCCACTGATTCCGTCATAACCTTGTAATGAAAGCGCAATAACTTCAGGTACTTACCTTTTGCTGTCGGTTGAAATCCCGCATGCGCCTGAAGCTGCTGACCAATCTCAATACCCTTCTGCTCGTGGCTGTGTGCCTGGCGCTCGGTGCGACACTCTGGTGGTCGCAGCGGGCACTGGAGCGTCCGTATTTGCTGATGGAACGCTACCTGGGCCTGTCCCAGACCTTCCAGAACCAGGCCGCGCGCAATATCGACGACTACCTCGCCAGCGGCGACGCCCTGCGTTTGAGCAGCGCCAGCCAGAGCCTGGAAAACCTGCTGCAACATCTGGATGAACTGCCTGCCGACCTCGCGCAAAATCTGCGCCCGAGCCTTGTGGACCTGGACGCCTTCAGCAAGACCGACCTGCTCGCTGCCGGCAAGCTGGCCGGCGACCCGCAAGCCCTGCTGCTGCAAGCCGAGCGCGAATTGGGCGCAAACCTGGAGCAACTGAGCCAATACGCCATCGGCGTGAATTCCCCCCAGGCCGCGCGCTACCTGCCGCCGCTGCTGGCCGCGTCGCAACACCTGGGCAAACTGTCCCTGGCCCGCGACAAGCTGGTGAGCAGCGGCCGTGCGGAACTCGCCGATGATGTGGAGCGCGAAGTCGGCAACATCCGCAGCCAGGCGGACCTGCTGGAACAGCTGCCGCTGCTGGGCGTGACGGCCAGCGCCGAATCCAGCGCCGACGACTTCTCCGCCCTGATGGGCCTGGAAAACAGCGAAAAAACCGAAGCCCAGGACACCGGCGTCGACCTCAAGCGCGAACTCAACAGCCTGCTGACCCGCTACCCCGCCGAACTCAAGCGCACTCGCGAGCAGATCCAGCAGCGGGCCGACCTGGCCAACGCCACTCACCTGAAAATCAACGCCGTGCAACAAGCCATCGCCAGCCTGGAGCCGGTGGTGCGCGCGCAGCACGGCAAGATCCAGGGCGAAGTGCGGGTGATGCAAGGCGTGATGATCGGTCTGATCCTGCTGATCGCATTGCTGATCGACACCCTGCAACGCCGCTTGGCGCGAGTCCTGACCAACCTGGCACCGGCCCTGTCGACCTGGGCCGAAGGCGACTTCAGCCAGTCGATTGCCTTGGGCAAGACCAACCGCGAACTGCACGACATTGAAGCGTCGCTGAACCGCCTGCGCGCCTATTTGGTGGCGTTGGTCGGCACCATTCGCGGCAATGCCGAGGAAGTCGCCGGCAGCAGCCGTGCATTGGCCGAACTGAGCAGCGGCCTGCATGACGGCGCCGAGCGCCAGGCCGGCGACACCGCGCAGATCCGCGACTCCCTGGGCGAACTCGAAGCGACCATTCAACAAGTCGCCGGCGACGCCAGCCAGGCCGCGGGGGCCAGCCGCAGCGCCGGTGACGCGGTGGAACAGGGCCAACGGGTGATCGGCCTGAGCCTGACCGGGCTACATGCGCTGGTGGGTGAAGTGCAGCAAAATGCGCAAATGATCGAGAAACTCGCTGAAGAGTCCGCGACCATCGGCGGCGTGCTGACGGTGATCCGCTCGATCGCCGACCAGACCAACCTGCTCGCGCTCAACGCGGCGATTGAGGCCGCCCGGGCCGGTGAAGCCGGACGCGGGTTTGCCGTGGTCGCCGACGAAGTGCGCTCCCTGGCGCAGCGCACCGCCGGCGCCACCGCCGAAATCCAGACCCTGATCGCCGGCCTGCAAGCCGCTGCGCACCAATCGGTGCAAGGCATGCGCGCCCAGGTCGAACACGCCGAAGCCACCGCCCAGCAGGCCCAGGCGGCCGACGGTGCACTGGATGAAATCGTCGGGGCGATCCAGACCATTTCCGCCACAGCAGTGCGCATTGCCGATGTGACCGCACAGCAGAGCAGCGCGGTCAGCGAAATCCGTGACAACAGCGAGCGGATTCACCAATTGGGTGAGGACAATTTGCTGCGCATCGGCCAGGGCCGCAGCCAGGGCGAGCATCTGCTGGTGCTCGGCGGGCAGCTCAACACCGCTGTCCAGGCGTTCCGCGTTTAACCCGGTCTCAGCCTGGATGCCGCTCCCACACTGACCGGATCCAGGCTCGCGGTCACAAATTTTGCGCTATCCTCGCTAATCGTGCTGCCTACTGCATAGAACTGGACAGTCACAAAGGCTTTGCGGCATAGTCGCCGGGTTCTGCCGTACCCACATCAATAACAAGGAACAGCCGATGGCGACCTTTCTGGTTCTACACGGACCCAACCTGAACCTGCTCGGCACCCGCGAACCGGGCGTCTACGGGGCAGTCACCCTGGAACAGATCAACCTCGATCTGGAACGCAGGGCCCGTGAAGCCGGCCACCATCTGCTCTACCTGCAAAGCAATGCCGAGTATGAATTGATTGATCGCATCCATGCCGCGCGCGGCGAAGGCGTGGACTTTATCCTGATCAATCCCGCCGCTTTTACGCATACAAGTGTTGCATTACGTGACGCGCTGCTGGCGGTGAGCATCCCATTCATCGAAGTGCATTTGTCCAACGTGCACAAACGCGAAGCTTTCCGCCATCACTCTTACTTCTCCGACGTAGCGGTAGGAGTGATCTGCGGCCTTGGCGCCAGCGGTTACCGACTGGCCCTGGAGGCCGCCCTGGAACACATTGAACAACCGGCCAAGCGCCCCTGACCGACCCTTGGGAGTTGATGATTCATGGATATCCGTAAAGTTAAGAAACTGATCGAGCTGCTGGAAGAGTCCGGCATCGACGAGCTGGAAATCAAGGAAGGCGAAGAGTCCGTACGGATCAGCCGCCACAGCAAGACCCCGGCCCAACAGTTCTACGCACCGCAAATGCAAGCACCGGCTCCTGCCGCCGCTCCTGCTGCTGCTGCTGCGCCAGCCGCTGCCGCCGCTCCTGCAGCGCCAGCCGCTCCAGTGCTGAACGGTTTCGTGGTCAAGTCGCCAATGGTCGGTACTTTCTACCGCACCCCGGCGCCAACCTCGCCAGCCTTCGTTGAAGTGGGCCAGACCGTGAAAGTGGGCGACACCATCTGCATCGTTGAAGCGATGAAGATGATGAACCACATCACCGCTGAAAAAGCCGGCGTCATCGAATCCATCCTGGTAGAAAACGGTCAGCCGGTTGAGTACGACCAGCCGCTGTTCACCATCGTTTGAACCGCGGAGCGCCTTCGATGTTGAAACCTGCGAAGAAACTGCAAAAAGTCCTGATCGCCAACCGCGGCGAGATCGCGCTGCGTATCCTGCGCGCCTGTAAGGAAGAGGGCATCAAGACCGTCGCTGTTTACTCGACGGCCGATACCGAATTGATGCACGTGAAACTGGCGGACGAAAGCATCTGCATCGGCCCGCCACTGGCCACGAACTCGTACCTGAAAGTCTCGAACATCATCGCGGCCGCGGAAGTGACCGGCGCTGATGGCATCCACCCTGGCTACGGCTTCCTCGCGGAAAACGCCGACTTCGCCGAACAGGTGGAAAAATCCGGGTTTGCCTTCATCGGCCCGAAAGCCGAAACCATTCGCCTGATGGGTGACAAGGTTTCGGCCAAGGACGCCATGATCGCGGCCGGCGTGCCAACCGTTCCAGGTTCCGACGGCCCGCTGCCGGAAGACGAGGAAACCGCCCTGCGCATTGGTCGCGAAGTCGGCTACCCGGTGATCATCAAGGCCGCCGGTGGCGGTGGTGGTCGCGGCATGCGCGTGGTGCACAAGGAAGAAGACCTGATCGAAGCGGCCAAGCAAACCCGCTCCGAAGCCGGTGCCTGGTTTGGCAACCCGATGGTCTACCTGGAAAAGTACCTGACCAACCCACGTCACGTGGAAGTGCAAGTACTCTCCGACGGCCAAGGCCACGCCATCCACCTGGGCGACCGCGATTGCTCGCTGCAACGTCGTCACCAGAAGGTCCTGGAAGAAGCACCGGCACCGGGCCTGGACGAAAAAGCGCGTCAGGAAGTACTGGCTCGTTGCGTCAAGGCGTGCATCGACATCAACTACCGTGGCGCCGGTACCTTTGAGTTCCTCTACGAGAACGGCCGTTTCTACTTCATCGAGATGAACACTCGCGTGCAAGTAGAGCACCCGGTTTCGGAGATGGTCACCGGTATCGACATCGTCAAGGAGATGCTGAGCATCGCCGCCGGCAACCCGCTGTCCTTCACCCAGGACGACGTGAAGATGCACGGCCACTCCCTGGAGTGCCGCATCAACGCCGAAGACCCGAAAACCTTTATCCCAAGCCCTGGCCTGGTCAAGCATTTCCACGCGCCCGGCGGCAACGGCGTACGTGTGGATTCGCACCTGTACAGCGGCTACAAGGTTCCGTCCAACTACGACTCGCTGATCGGCAAGCTGATCACCTGGGGCGCGACCCGCGACGAGGCCATGGCCCGCATGCGCAATGCCCTGGACGAGATCGTGGTTGACGGCATCAAGACCAACATCCCGTTGCACCGGGACCTGGTCCGCGATGAAGGCTTCTGCGAAGGTGGTGTGAACATTCACTACCTGGAACACAAGCTGGCCAACCAGTAAGCGCTCCACCAGACAAAGCCGCCTTCGGGCGGTTTTGTTGTTTCTGGCCCCCGGATTTTACTGGCGGGATACATTCCCCCTGTGGGAGCGGGCTTGCTCGCGAATGCGGTGCATCAGCCAAGATATTATCCACTGACCCACCGCATTCGCGAGCAAGCCCGCTCCCACATTTGTTATGTGTACACCCCTCCCGCCGCTCGCGTAAACTTGCGCCCTTTCGCGACCCACCCGTCGCACATTCAATTTTTTCAAAGGTGCCCGCCATGCCTTGGCTGCAAGTCCGTCTCGCCATCAGCCCAGAACAAGCCGAAACCTATGAAGACGCGTTCCTCGAAGTCGGCGCCGTTTCGGTCACCTTCATGGACGCCGAAGACCAGCCGATCTTCGAACCCGAACTCAACACCACCCCGCTGTGGTCGCACACCCATCTGCTCGCCCTGTTCGAAGACGGCACCGATGCCGCCAGCGTGCTGGCCCATATGGAACTGCTCACCGGCGCACCGCTGCCGGAGCATCACAGCGAAGTCATCGAAGACCAGGACTGGGAACGCAGCTGGATGGACAACTTCCAGCCGATGCGTTTCGGCCAGCGCCTGTGGATCGTACCGAGCTGGCACGCCGCGCCAGAACCTGACGCCGTGAACCTGCTGCTGGACCCGGGCCTCGCATTCGGCACCGGCACCCACCCCACCACTGCACTGTGCCTGGAATGGCTGGACGGCCAGGACCTGCACGACTGCAATGTGCTGGACTTCGGCTGCGGCTCGGGGATTCTGGCGATCGCTGCCCTGTTGCTGGGCGCCAAGGAGGCCGTCGGCACCGATATCGACGTGCAAGCCCTGGAAGCCTCCCGCGACAACGCCGGGCGCAACAACATCGCTGAAGGCAAATTCCCCCTCTACCTGCCGGAGCAATTGCCCCAGGTGCAGGCCGACGTACTGGTCGCCAATATCCTCGCCGGTCCGCTGGTGTCGCTGGCGCCGCAGCTGTCGAGCCTGGTCAGGCCCGGTGGCCGCCTGGCCCTGTCGGGCATCCTGGCCGAGCAAGGTGAAGATGTTGCCGCCGCCTATGCCCAGGATTTCGAGCTGGACCCCATCGCCAACCGTGATGGCTGGGTACGCATCAGCGGCCGTCGGCGCTAGAATGAGCGCTTGCCTGAATCGGATGGCCGCATGACCGACAGTTTCGTCACCCAGTGCCCGCATTGCCAATCGCGTTTTCGCGTCAACCACGCTCAATTGAGTGTGGCCCGCGGCGTGGTGCGTTGCGGCTCGTGCCTGCAAGTGTTCAACGCGGTGCGCCAGTTGCTGGAGCAGCGCGCAGCCGCGGCCGCCTCGCAAGCCGAGCAACCGGCCAGCGTCGAGCCGCCCCCAGCGGCCCCGCGCGCCATCAGCCAGAAGCAATGGAGCGCCGAAGAGCTGGACCTGGACAACCTGGACCTGGACCAGGAACTGGCCAAGCTGGAACGCCGCGAGATTCAGCACACCCAGCCGCTGGGTGCGGATCGCCGCCAACCCGGCAGCGATCGTCGGCAAAAAGACGAACCTCTCAGCGCCAGCCGCGACACCATCAAGGCCGAGGAAGAAAAGTGGGCCGCCAGCCTGTTCAGCGAACCGCCGCAAGAACGCCTGCCGGCTGAAGAAGACGAAGACGACGCCGAACCGACGAACGCACCTGCGACCAAGCAGCGCACCGAACCGTCCATGTCGTTCCACACCGACGACCTGGATGAAGAACCGCCACTGCGCGCGCCGCCGGACGAGGACGACATCGACCCGCCGTTCACGCCACTGACCCATGCCGCCGGCCAGCCGGAAGCCGAAGAACGTCTCGGCACCCGCCGCAAGCGCCCGCGCACCGAAGCCGGCGTGCACGACGATGTGCTTCAGGACCTGGAAGACGACCCGCTGCACCTCTACGCGCAAAAACGCCCGGCCAGCCTGGGCAGCCGCCTGATCTGGATCTTGCTGGTGCTGATCGCCGCCGGCGGCCTCGCCGCCCAGTACATCGCCTACCAGTTCGACGACCTGGCCCGCCAGGACGCCTACCGCCCGTGGTTCCAGCAACTGTGCCCGACACTCGGCTGCACCGTGCCATCACGGGTCGACATCGCCCACATCAAGAGCAGCAACCTGGTGGTGCGCAGCCACCCAGAGTTCGCCGGGGCGCTGGTGGTCGATGCCATCATCTATAACCGCGCGACCTTCTCCCAGCCCTTCCCCTTGCTGGAACTGCGCTTTGCCGACCTCAACGGCAACCTGATCGCCAGTCGTCGCTTCAAACCCGCCGAATACCTCAGCGGCGAATTGGCCGGTGTCAGCGAAATGCCTTCGCAGACGCCGATCCACATCTCCCTGGACATCCTCGACCCGGGCAACAAAGCCGTGAATTACAGCCTGAGCTTCCACTCGCCCGAGTGAATCGGCCTATGCATTGAGGTTTGACGGCGGATTCTTGACTGGACCCCGCGCATCCAAACCGGCGGCGATAAACAAATAACTGTTCAGATTTTATCCAATTCAGCCTTTATCCAGTCATCGAGAGCGGGTATCATGCCAACCCTTTTTCGAACTCTAATGATCCGGCCCCACAACAGGGAAGTCCTATGTCGGCGGTACGCATCGGCCCATATACATTGCACAACGGTTTGATTCTCGCCCCGATGGCGGGCGTCACCGACCAGCCCTTTCGTCAGCTGTGCAAGCGTTTGGGCGCGGGTCTAGTAGTCTCGGAAATGGTCACCAGCGACATGAGCTTGTGGAACACCCGCAAATCGCGGATGCGCATGATCCACGAAGGTGATCCCGAGCCCCGCTCGGTACAGATCGCCGGTGGGGATGCACAGATGCTGGCGGATGCGGCCCGGGCCAACGTGGAGTTGGGGGCGCAGATCATCGACATCAACATGGGCTGCCCGGCCAAGAAGGTCTGCAACAAGGCCGCCGGTTCCGCGCTGTTGAAAGATGAGCAGTTGGTTGCCGAGATCCTGCAGGCCGTTGTCGCCGCAGTCGAGGTGCCGGTGACGCTGAAGATCCGTACCGGTTGGGACCGGGAGAACAAGAACGGCCTGACGGTGGCGAAAATCGCCGAACAGGCAGGAATTACAGCGCTGGCGGTGCATGGCCGCACCCGCGCCGACCTTTACACAGGTGAAGCCGAGTACGACACCATTGCCGCGATCAAGCAGGCGGTGTCGATACCGGTATTTGCCAATGGCGACATCGATTCAGCCGAGAAAGCCCGGCGCGTGTTGCACGCCACTGGCGCCGACGGCTTGTTGATTGGCCGGGCTGCCCAGGGGCGGCCCTGGATTTTCCGTGAGATCGACCATTTTCTGCGTACCGGCGAAGTCTTGCCGGCACCGGAGCTGATCGAGGTGGAACGTATTCTGCTAGAGCATCTGGCCGCCCTGCACGCCTTCTACGGAGACGTGATGGGAGTACGCATTGCTCGCAAGCATGTCGGCTGGTATCTCGCAACCCTGCCGGGCGCCAGGGAGTTTCGCGCCCACTTCAATCGTTTGGATGATACGGAAGCACAGTGCGCCAACGTTCGTGAGTTCTTCGGCGAGCGTTACAAGAGCCTGGGGACAGGGGACGGAGAGGGGGTGGCCGCATGACGATGATGACCGAGACTTTAGTGAGTGGAACGACACCCGTGAGCGACAACGTCAATTTGAAACAGCACCTGAACACGCCGAGCGAAGAAGGCCAGACCCTTCGCGGGAGTGTCGAGAAGGCGCTGCACAATTATTTCGCCCACCTTGAGGGCGCATCCGTCACGGACGTGTACAACCTGGTGCTCTCCGAAGTCGAAGCGCCCTTGCTCGAAAGCGTGATGAACTACGTCAAGGGCAACCAGACCAAAGCCAGTGAGCTGCTCGGCCTCAACCGTGGCACCTTGCGCAAAAAGCTCAAGCAGTACGATTTGTTGTAAGCATTCAATCAAACCAGAAAGGCGCCCGCGTAAAAAACGGTCGCCTTTTTTGCTGACTCCTTTGCTTTTGATGGAAATTGAAATGACCGACCAGACTACCCGCCTGCCGATCCGCCGCGCCTTGATCAGCGTTTCCGACAAGACCGGCATCCTCGAATTTGCCCGGGAGCTGGAAGCCCTGGGCGTGGAAATCCTCTCCACGGGCGGGACCTTCAAACTGCTGCAGGACAACGGCGTGGCCGCAGTAGAAGTTGCGGACTACACCGGTTTCGCAGAAATGATGGACGGTCGGGTCAAGACCCTGCACCCGAAAATCCACGGCGGCATCCTTGGCCGTCGCGGCACCGACGACGCCATCATGGCCGAGCACGGCATCAAGCCGATCGACCTGGTAGCCGTCAACCTGTACCCGTTCGAAGCCACCATCAACAAGCCAGGCTGCGACCTGCCGACCGCCATCGAAAACATCGATATCGGCGGCCCGACCATGGTGCGTTCGGCGGCCAAGAACCACAAAGACGTGGCCATCGTGGTCAACGCCAGCGACTACAGCCAAGTGCTCGAAAGCCTGAAAGCCGGTGGCCTGACCTACGCCCAGCGTTTCGACCTGATGCTCAAGGCGTTCGAACACACGGCAGCCTACGACGGCATGATCGCCAACTACATGGGCACGGTTGACCAGGCCGCTGAAACTCTGTCGACCGAAGGCCGCAGCCAATTCCCGCGCACCTTCAACAGCCAGTTCATCAAGGCCCAGGAAATGCGCTACGGCGAGAACCCGCACCAGAGCGCGGCGTTCTACGTGGAAGCCAAGCCTGCCGAAGTCGGCATCGCCACCGCGACCCAGCTACAAGGCAAGGAACTGTCCTACAACAACGTGGCCGATACCGACGCCGCGCTGGAATGTGTGAAGAGCTTCGTCAAGCCCGCCTGCGTGATCGTCAAGCACGCCAACCCGTGCGGCGTGGCCGTGAGCCCGGACGCTGAAGGCGGTATCCGCCAGGCCTACGAACTGGCCTACGCCACCGACACCGAATCGGCATTTGGCGGCATCATCGCCTTCAACCGTGAACTGGATGCCGAGACCGCCAAGGCGATCGTCGAGCGTCAGTTCGTGGAAGTGATCATCGCCCCAAGCGTCAGCGATGAGGCCCGCGCCATCGTGGCGGCCAAAGCCAACGTGCGCCTGCTGGCCTGCGGCGAGTGGTCGGCTGACCGCGCTGCGGCCTGGGACTACAAGCGCGTCAACGGCGGCCTGCTGGTACAGAGCCGCGACATCGGCATGATCGGCAGCGACGACCTGAAAGTCGTGACCAAGCGCGCGCCAACCGAGCAAGAGATCAACGACCTGATCTTCGCCTGGAAAGTGGCCAAGTACGTCAAGTCCAACGCCATCGTCTACGCCAAGAACCGCCAGACCATCGGTGTCGGCGCCGGCCAGATGAGCCGCGTGAACTCGGCGCGTATCGCTGCGATCAAGGCTGAACACGCTGGTTTGCAGGTGGTCGGTTCGGTGATGGCATCCGACGCGTTCTTCCCGTTCCGTGACGGCCTGGACAACGCCGCGAAAGCGGGCGTCACCGCCGTGATTCAACCCGGTGGCTCGATGCGCGATGCCGAAGTGATCGCTGCGGCTGATGAAGCCGGCATCGCCATGGTCTTTACCGGCATGCGCCACTTCCGTCACTGATCCAACTCGATAGAGATGTGAGAGCGGGCTTGTGTGGGAGCGGGCTTGCTCGCGAATGCGGTGTATCAGCTACATATCCTGCGACTGACACACTGCTTTCGCGAGCAAGCCCGCTCCCACATTTAAAGGCGCTTCTGCAGCGTCCACAGAATTTGAGGTTTTTGAAATGAATGTTTTGATCATTGGCAGCGGTGGCCGTGAACACGCCCTGGCCTGGAAAGTAGCCCAGGACCCACGCGTCCAGAAGGTTTTCGTCGCCCCCGGCAACGCCGGCACCGCCATTGAAGCCAAGTGCGAAAACGTCGCTATCGACGTGCTGGCCCTTGGGCAACTGGCCGATTTTGCTGAAAAGAACGTGTCCCTGACCATCGTTGGTCCGGAAGTCCCTCTGGTTGCCGGCGTCGTGGACCTGTTCCGCAGCCGTGGCCTGGACTGCTTCGGCCCTACCGCCGGTGCAGCCCAGCTGGAAGGCTCCAAGGCGTTCACCAAGGACTTCCTGGCACGCCACAAGATCCCGACCGCCGACTACCAGAACTTCACCGAGATCGAGCCGGCCCTGGCTTACCTGCGTGAAAAAGGCGCACCGATCGTGATCAAGGCCGACGGCCTGGCCGCCGGTAAAGGCGTGATCGTCGCCATGACCCTGCAAGAAGCCGAAGACGCCGTGCGCGACATGCTCGCCGGCAACGCGTTCGGCGACGCCGGTTCCCGCGTGGTGATCGAAGAGTTCCTCGACGGCGAAGAAGCCAGCTTCATCGTGATGGTCGACGGCAAGAACGTGCTGCCGATGGCCACCAGCCAGGACCACAAGCGCGTCGGCGACGGCGACAGCGGCCCGAACACCGGCGGCA
The DNA here is from genome assembly GCF_030687535.1 of Pseudomonas sp. FP2335. Lineage (NCBI taxonomy): Bacteria > Pseudomonadati > Pseudomonadota > Gammaproteobacteria > Pseudomonadales > Pseudomonadaceae > Pseudomonas > Pseudomonas sp. FP2335. The sequence continues at coordinate 751,033 of NZ_CP117437.1, read as the reverse complement.
TGGGTGCTTACTCCCCGGCCCCGGTGGTGACCGCCGACGTGCACCAGCGCGTGATGGACCTGGTCATCTGGCCAACCGTGCGCGGCATGGCCGCCGAAGGCAACGTGTACACCGGCTTCCTGTATGCCGGCCTGATGATCGACAAGGCCGGCAACCCGAAAGTCATCGAGTTCAACTGCCGCTTTGGCGACCCGGAAACCCAACCAGTGATGCTGCGCCTGCAGTCGAGCCTGGTGTTGCTGGTAGAAGCCGCCCTCGCCCAGGCCCTGGACAAGGTTGAAGCACAGTGGGACCCACGCCCAAGCGTCGGTGTCGTACTGGCCGCCGGCGGTTACCCTGCCGACTACGCCAAGGGCGATGTGATTGAAGGCCTGGACGCAGCTGCTACGCTGGAGGGCAAGGTGTTTCATGCGGGCACCGCGCTCAAGGATGGCAAGGTTGTAACCGCAGGTGGCCGCGTGCTGTGTGCCACCGCAATGGGTGCCAGTGTCGACGCCGCGCAACAACAGGCGTACAAGCTGGCCGCGAAGATCGACTGGAAAGGCTGCTTCTACCGCAAGGACATCGGCTATCGCGCGATTGCCCGTGAACGTGGCGAGAGCAACTGAGTCGTAGCTATCCGTTCGGTTAGGCAAGGGCCCGCGGCCCTTGCCGTACACATGTCGCCCCGCGCATAGTTAACCCGTGCATCAACCTACGAAGGGATTTCGCCGTGCGCTGGCTCAGGATCGCCATAGGTTTCACAGTCAGTCTGCTGACACTGCTCTGCTTGTTCCCGGCCCAGGCCGCGGCGCAAGGCAGTGGTTGGGCAGTATTGCTTGATGAACAGGCCGACCTGCAACTGAGCGACATCCGTTCAGCCCGCTACACCAATCAATTCAGCCCCATCGAACTCGACCGGATCACGGCTGCGCCGCCCGACGGTGCGTTGTGGGTACGCTTCAAGCTGCAACCCGGCGCGCACGAACAAGTGCTGCGGGTGTTTGCCCCGGACCTGTCCCACCTGAGCCTCTACGTACTGGACGGCGACACCCTGGTGGAACAACAGAGCACCGGTACGCGCCAGCCCCAGGCCGAGCGCCCACTGCCCAGCAGCGATTTCATGCTGGCGATGCCCCAGAGCCAGAAAACCCTCGATGTGTACCTGCGCATGGTCTCGGAACACGAGCTGCGCCCGTACATCACCCTGGAGGCGGCCGTCCTCGTCGCCGCCAACCAGACCCAGACGCTGATCTACGGCCTGTTGTTCGGCTGCCTGCTGATGCTGATCCTGCACAACCTCACGCGCTTTGCCTACCACCGCTCGCGCAGCAGCCTGTGGCTGGCCGCCTGCGAAGTGCTGTTGATGCTGAGCCTGGCGTTGCTGCTCAATGTGGTCGGCCCCTGGCTGCCAAACTGGCACGCGATCCAGACACCTGGCGCCTACCTCGCCCTGCTGCTCACCGCGCCGTGCGGGCTGATGTTTGCCTACCGCTTCTTCATGCCGCTGGGCCCGCACCCGCTGAACAAGCTGCTGATGGCCGACATCCTGTTTATCGTGCTGTGCGGCCTGCTGCTGTTATTCGTCAACACCCTGCCACTGAACATCATCACCTACGCCCTGGTCGCCCTCGCCGGGCTGAGCATGCTGTTTGTCTCGGCCTATCACTGGCAGAAAGGCTACCGCCCGGCGCGCCTGTTCGTGGCGGCGATGGTGGTATTCAACACGGGCACGCTGATCATCCTGCCCGCCCTGCTCGGCCTCACGCTGCTGGCGCCGCAAGGCTTGATCATCACCCTGCTCGCCTTTATCTGCATCAGCGGCTTGTTGATGAGCCTTGCGCTGGGTGAACGCCAGCGCGCCATTGTCGAAACCCGCTTCAGCCTCAGCCGCGACCTTGCTGCGAGCAACGCCGAAATCGCGGCCAAGGCCGAGTTCCTGGCGAAGATCAGCCACGAAATCCGTACCCCCATGAACGGCGTGCTGGGCATGACCGAGCTGTTGCTGGGCACGCCGTTGTCGGTGAAACAGCGGGACTACGTACAGACCATCCACAGCGCCGGCAACGAACTGCTCACGCTGATCAACGAGATCCTCGACATCTCCAAGCTCGAATCCGGGCAGATCGAACTGGACGACGTGCAGTTCGACCTCAACGCATTGATCGACGACTGCCTGAGCATCTTCCGCGCCAAGGCCGAACAACAGAACGTCGAGCTGATCAGCTTTATCCAGCCTCAGGTGCCACGCGTCATCAGTGGCGACCCGACCCGCCTGCGCCAGGCGCTGTTGAGCCTGCTGGAAAACGCCCTGCAAAAGACCGATGAAGGCGAAGTGCTGATCGTCGTCGCCCTCGATGAACGCAGCACCAAGCCGCGCCTGCGCATCGCCGTGCAAGACAGCGGCCTGCCGATGGAAGCGGCCGAACGCGACGCGCTGCTGCACAGCGAACTGCACAGCAAGAATTTCCTCTCGGCCACCCGCTTGAGCGGCCACCTGGGCCTGGTCATCGCCCGACAACTGATCCTGTTGATGAACGGCGAGTTCGGCATCAAGAGCGGCAGCCACCAGGGCAGCACCCTGTGGCTGACCCTGCCGCTGGACCCGGAACGCCTGGAACACCCGACGTCCGACCTAGACGGCCCGCTCAAGGGCGCGCGCGTTCTGGTGGTGGACGACAACGACACCTGCCGCAAAGTGCTGGTGCAGCAATGCACGGCCTGGGGCCTCAACGTCAGCGCCGTACCTTCGGGCAAGGAAGCCCTGGCGCTGCTGCGCACCAAGGCGCACCTGCGCGACTACTTCGACGTGGTCCTGCTGGACCAGAACATGCCCGGCATGACCGGCATGCAACTGGCGGCGAAGATCAAGGAAGACCCGAGCCTGAACCACGACATCCTGCTGATCATGCTCACCGGCATCAGCAATGCGCCGAGCAAAATCATCGCGCGCAATTGCGGGATCAAGCGCATCCTCGCCAAGCCAGTGGCGGGCTACACCCTCAAGACCACCCTGGCCGACGAACTGACCCAACGCAGCAAAGGCACCGTGCAATCACGCCCGACGCCAAGTGCACCGGCCGCCGTGACCGTGCCCGCCGACTTCCGCATCCTGGTGGCCGAAGACAACAGCATCTCCACCAAAGTGATCCGCGGCATGCTCGGCAAACTCAACCTCAACCCGGACACCGCCAGCAACGGCGAAGAAGCCCTGGAAGCGATGAAAGCCCAGCGTTATGACTTGGTGTTGATGGACTGCGAAATGCCGATCCTCGATGGCTTCTCGGCGACCCAGCAACTGCGCGCGTGGGAAGTGAGCCACCAGCGCATCCGCACGCCGGTGGTGGCGCTGACCGCACACATCCTCTCCGAACACAAAGAGCGCGCGCGCCAGGCCGGGATGGACGGGCACATGGCCAAGCCGGTGGAACTGTCGCAGTTGCGCGAGTTGGTGGAGTACTGGGTTGCACAGCGCCAGCAACGCCCAGAACACGCCCCCTCCTGACCTGCAATGCAGTTCCCCTGTGGGAGACCCCATGGTGGAGGGGCAACATCTTCACCAGCAGTGCCGCCGCCTTCGCAGCCTCGCTAAAGCTCGACAACTCCCACAGGAGATTGGCAGTGTCTGGGCGATCTCCAGCCGAACACTCACTACCCATCAACACCAATCACCTGTGGGAGCGGGCTTGCCCGCGAATGCGGTGGTTCAGCCAACACCTCTGCCAACAGTACCGCCGCCTTCGCAGCCTCGCTAAAGCTCGACAACTCCCACAGGGGATTGGCAGTGTCTGGGCGATCTCCAGCCGAACACTCACTACCCATCAACACCAATCACCTGTGGGAGCGGGCTTGCCCGCGAATGCGGTTGTTCAGCCAACACCTCTGCTAACAGTACCGCCGCCTTCGCAGCCTCGCTAAAGCTCGACAACTCCCACAGGGGATTGGCAGTGTCTGGGCGATCTCCAGCCGAACACTCACTACCCATCAACACCAATCACCTGTGGGAGCGGGCTTGCCCGCGAATGCGGTGGTTCAGCCAGCACCTCTGCCAACAGTACCGCCGCCTTCGCAGCCTCGCTAAAGCTCGACAACTCCCACAGGGAGTTGGCAGTGTCTGGGGGATCTCCAGCCGAGCGCTGACAGCCCAGCAAGCCCGCTCCCACATTTGATCTCTGGCGCCTGATAGACTCGACACACTTCTCTCATCGCGAGCCACTCACATGCTCCACGTGTTATTCAGCGTCTACCTGAAAATGCTGGTGCTCTACAGCCCCTTCTTCGTGCTGTCCTGCTTTATCAGCCTGACCCGTGGTTACTCCAGCAAGGAGCGCCGACGCCTGGCGTGGAAGGTCGCGCTGGCGACCCTGGTGTCGAGCGTGTTGCTCTACCTGTTCGGCCGTGTGATTTTCAGTGTGTTCGGGATCACCGTGGATGCGTTCCGCATCGGCGCCGGCAGTGTGCTGTTCATCTCGGCCCTGGGCATGGCCCAAGGCAAGTCGGCGGTGCAGACCGACAACGTGCAGCAGGACGTCACCATCGTGCCGCTGACCATTCCCCTGACCGTCGGCCCCGGCACCATCGGTGCGCTGCTGGTGATGGGCGTCAGCCAGCCGCACTGGGACGACAAACTCACCGCCATCCTCAGCATCGCCCTGGCCAGCCTCACGGTGGGCGTGGTGCTCTACCTGTCCAACCGCATCGAGCGGATTCTGGGCGACCAGGGTTTGCAGATTGTCAGCCGCTTGATGGGCCTGTTCGTCTGCGCCCTGGCCGCGCAAATCATCTTTACCGGGGTACGCGGCTACCTGGTGCCTTAGATCCGGTACTTGGCGATTGCCAGCTGCACCTTGTCACCCGCGCTCTCGCGCATCAGTTGGATGGTTTTTTCGTTGACCACCGAGGTATTCAGCACCAGGCACGTCTGCCCGCTGAAGGCCTCGAACGAGGAACTGTCCCACTCCAGGAACGGTAGGCCGACCTGCTTGCTCACGCCGAGGGTGCTGTAGGTCACCAGCACCATCGTCACTTCGCCATCGGTTTGCGCACAGGAGGCCAGGCCGAAATCCCCCCCTTGCTGCATGGTGCTGTTGCGCTTGAACAGCTCGAACGACGCTGGCGCCTGTTTCAAGGCCTCCAGCGCATCCGCCGCCAACTTAGGCAACGCCGCGAAAGCCGGCCCGACCAGTGACGTCGAGGCCAACATCGCCGCGATCATATTCAATGCCGCCAGTTGCACCGTCAGGCCCTTGCCGCTGCTGGAAACCCGCTCAAAGCTGCTACGCAACGGTAGCCAGCCCAGGCTGATCATCACCTTGATAAATTCGTCGTACCAGCCCTCGGTGCCGCGCTGGACCTTCAACACATCGCTGACGTAACTGCTGGCCAGCAAATAGCTTTTGCGGATGTACTCACGATTCAACGCCGACATGCCCTCGACGAACGAAATCACGCCGTTGTTCACCACCGCCGCATTGCAGTCATCCGCCATATCCACCGGCAGCGCGGCATTCAATCCCGAAGCCCCCGGCAGCTTGTAGGCGGCGATCAATTTACGCCTCTTGGTACTGTTGATCCTTCTTTTTTGATGTCGCTCCATTTCCAGTTCTCCACAAACACCCCACATGGGGCTTACCTGCACACTAGTCCAGCGGCTGGCGGGCTTGCCAGGCGACAAACATGCCTTGGCCGGGCGTGTCAGCCCCCAGCGTCCAGCAACCGCGCGGGCCTTGCGGATTTCAGCACGCAAAAAAAGAAAAAGCCCCGGACAACCGCAGGTAAATCCCTGGGTCATTCGGAGCTTTCGGGCAGCCACGAGGCTGTTTTCAGGAGAGGGGTTTTTCGCCGTACCAGCGTGGCGTGTACACCCACTCACCACCACCGGCGCGCGGGAACGCGCAGGTGGTGGACGAGCCGATCAACACCATGGTGCGCATGTCCACTTGCTCGGGCGTGAGCTGCCCCAGGGTGGTGACGCGCAAGGTCTGGCCCGGTCGACCGATGTCGCGGCCCAGCACCACCGGGGTTTGCGGCGTGCGGTGCAGCGCGACGATTTGCAGGGCACGCCCCAGTTGCCACGGCCGCGAGCGCGAGATCGGGTTGTAGAACGCCAGGGCAAGATCGGCCTGGGACGCGAGGTCCAGGCGCTTTTCGATGATTGCCCAAGGCTTGAGGTTGTCCGACAGCGACATCACGCAGAAGTCGTGCCCCAACGGCGCACCCGCCTGGGCGGCGGTGGCCAGCGAAGCCGAGACGCCCGGCAGGATCTGCAGGTCGACCTGATGCCACGCCGGATCGCTGGACTCGTGCAGCGCCTCGATCACCGCCGCCGCCATGGCGAACACGCCCGGGTCGCCGGACGACACCACCACCACCGAACGGCCTTGCGCGGCCAGCTCGAACGCGTGGCGCGCGCGCTGCATTTCTTCGCGGTTATCGGTGCAGTGCTGCACCTGGTCGTCACGGAACGGCCCGGCCATGCGCACGTAGGTTTCGTAACCCAGCACATCGGTGCAGCGTGCCAATTCGGCCTTCACCGCCGGCACCATCAATTCGGCCGCGCCAGGCCCCAGGCCGATCACGGCCAGACGCCCGCGCACACGCCCTACCTGGGACAGGTCCAACGGCTGCTCGGCAACGGTGATCACGATGTCGGCGTCCTGGCTGACGCAGGCAAAACGCAGCGGCACCCCCAGTGTCGCCGCGGCTTCATGCAACGACGCCTCGGCCATCTGCGTATCACTGGCCAACAGGCACGCCAGGGATTGCACGGCGATGCCCGCCTCACGCAACGCCGTGCGCACACGCTCGGCCAGTTGCGCGCCGGGCTTGCAGGTCACGCTGACGTTCTTCGGATAGATCAGCAGTTCGTTGGCCGCAGGCGTGCGCTCGGCACTGCCCACGTGAATCGCCAACTGCGCCTGCTGGTCCTGGCGCAGGTTGGCTTGATCCAACCACGGCGCCGCGCCTTCAATGCGCACGCTTGCGCCCGCCAGCAGGTCCGAGACAAAGCGCTTGCCCAGCTCCAGGTCGGCCAGCTCATAACCACTTGGAGGATTGAGCAGGCAGGTGCCGAAACGCAACTCGCCGCTGGTAGTGATCGCCGCAGCCACGTTCAACGCTGCCGCGATGTCCCGCGCCATGACGTTCACACCGCCCAGGCCACCGAGCAGCGGCACCACGGCGCTGCCGTCTTCGGCCACGGCCAGCACGGCGGGCTCTTCGCCTTTTTCCAGCAGCAGCGGCGCCAGGGTGCGGATCACGATACCGGCGGCACACAGCGCAATCAGCGGCGTGCCTTGTTGGTACAAGTGCCGCAGGGTCGCGCCGAACTCGCTGTAGGTCTGGTCCGCGCCTTCAACCCGTGCGGCCAAGCCGTGGATCAATGCGCCCGGGTAAACCTGCTGAATCTTGCGCGCAGTGGCCAGGCTGCCCTGGCCCAGAATGACAATCGCCGGCGTCATCAACCTTGCCACCGTTCACCGGGCACGATGATCAGCGAAAAGTACGGCGACGACGACGGGTCCACCTGATCCAGCGCCACGATCTTCTGATTCGCCATGGTGGCGCGTTCCACATACAACGCGCGCCCGGCCAGGCCGAGCTCTTCCAGCACCTGGCGCACCTTGGGGAAGTTGCGGCCCAGCTTCATGATCACCGCCGCGTCGGCATCGGCCAGGCGGCGCTTGAGATCGTCATGGGGCAACACGCCGGAAAGCACCGACAGGCTCTGGTTGCGATACACCAGCGGCGCGCCCAGCACCGAGGCGCCACCGAGCATCGAGCACACGCCAGGAATCACTTGGGCTTCATAACGTTCGGCCAGGCGGTCGTGCAGGTACATGTAGGAGCCATAGAAGAACGGATCGCCTTCACAGATCACCGCCACATCGCGGCCGGCGTCCAGGTGCGCGGCCACATCGACACTGGCCGCGTCGTAGAAATCGCTGATCACTTGCTCGTATGACATCGGCGCCGGCAAGGCTTCGGTGGTCACCGGGTACACCAGCGGCATCAGGGTCTGCTGCGCCACCAAGTGATCCTCGATGATGCCGAACGCGTTGCCCTTCTTGCCCTTGGCCACGAAGTACGCCACCACCGGCGACTCACGCAGCAGGCGCAGGGCCTTGAGGGTGATCAGTTCCGGGTCGCCGGGGCCTACGCCCAGGCCGATCAACCGTCCGCGAGCCTGCATTATTCGACCTCCGTGGCCAGGGCATTCACCGCGGCGGCAGCCATGGCACTGCCGCCCAGGCGGCCCTGCATGATCACGAACGGCACGCCACGGCTATCGGCGGCGAGCATCGCCTTGGATTCGGCGGCGCCGACAAAGCCCACCGGGAAGCCGAGGATCAGTGCCGGTTTCGGTGCGCCGGCATCCAGCATTTCCAGCAGGTAGAACAACGCGGTCGGCGCGTTGCCGATCACCACCACGCTGCCTTCCAGGTGCGGGCGCCACAGTTCCAGCGCCGCAGCGGAACGCGTGTTGCCCAGCTCCCGCGCCAGCTCCGGCACACTGTCGTCGCGCAAGGTGCAGATCACCGCGTTGTTGGCCGGCAGGCGCGTACGGGTCACGCCTTCGGAGACCATCCGCGCATCGCACAGAATCGGCGCGCCGGCCGCCAGCGCATCGCGCCCGGCCTTGCCCGCACCTTCGGAGAATTGCAGGCCGTCGATGGCGTCGACCATGCCGCAGGCATGAATCACCCGCACCGCGAGTTTCTCCAGGTCGGCCGGGATGCGCTCCAACTTGGCTTCCGCGCGAATAATGGCGAAGGAGTTGCGATAGATCTCCTGACCGTCGCGGATGTAATCAATCATCGGTGTTGCTCCGTGGGCGGGCGCGCAGCAAGGCACCCGTCGCTTCAATAGAAAGGGCGTGCGCGTGCAGCCGGCCGAAACCCGGGTGGGCTGCATCGCGAAAATAGAGGTCGTAGTGGCCGGGGCTTACCGCCAGCAAGGTCACCGGCGCGATGTGCGCGGCGGCGCAGGAACGCGGGCAGCCGGACAAGTGCACACCGTGCCCCGGGTCCAGGGCGGCGAGTCGCACGGCGTCGGCCTTGGTATCGGCCAGGGCCTTGGCGCAACCGCTGGAGCCGGTGCAGGCGGTCATGTGCGCCAGGGGCTGGTCGACTGAGCAGAGGAAGCCCAGTTGCGCCAGGCGTTCGGTCACGGCATGGGGTTTTTCGACGCCGGGCAGCAGCACGCCTTGCCAAGGGGTGAAGCGCAAGGTGCCGTCGCCGTGCTCGCTGGCCAGTTGCGCGACGCCTTTGAGCATCGTCGAATCCAGGCGCCCCAAGGGCGCGATGGCAGCGACATAGAACTGATTTTTTTGCACCTGTGGATAAGTCCCCAGGTGCAATAACGCGCCGCTGGGCGGGCGTTTGAAGCCATCCGCTGGCAGCAGCGGCAGGCTGAGGTGGCTCAATAACTTATCCACAGCCAGATGGCGCATGCGGGTTTGCGCCGGGGTCGCCAGGTCGAGAAAGGCTTCCAGCACCGCCACCACCAGCGCATGGCCCTGCTCCAGCGGCACGGCGGCCACCGGCGCATCGAGCCCCGGGCAACCGGCCAGGCCGAACGCGAGGAGCGTCTGGCCATCGCGCACGAACGCCGACAGCCACAGGTCATGATGATGTTCGAGCATCGCCAGGTCCTCGCCGCCATCCAGTTGCACGGCGAACTTGGCCGACAACTCGTGGAAACGCGGGTGGCTTTGCAGGGTGTTCAGGATCTGCCCGGCCAGCGGGCGCGTGTCGAACAGCATCTGCGGGTCGATCCCGGCGCTGGGGCTGAGCATCAGGTTGCGCACGTCGTCGCCAGCGGCGTTGTTGGGGCCGAGGTCGGCGGCCAACAGCATCGCGATCAAGGCCCCCTCTTCGGTGCCGATCCCGCGGATCTGCAGGTTGGCGCGATTGGTCGCCTCGATCACCCCGCCTGCATAGGTCTGGGCGGCTTCCGCCACCGCATGGGCCTGGGCGGCGGTGATCGAACCGCCGGCCAGTTTGATCCGGCAAATACCGCCATCCAACGCCTGGACGATACGCAGCAACCCCGGACAAGCCGAGGGGCGCAAGGTATTCACAGCGGGCGTTGGTTTCACGGGGCTTCCGGTTGACGGGTAAAGGCGCGGTATTATGCCTGCTTTGTCCGGCAGCATGAAAAGCCTGCCCGTCGGATGTCGCTCAAGGAATTTTTATGTCGCCCTGGCTGACGGTTGTAGGCATCGGTGAAGACGGCTTCAAGGGGCTGGGCAGGAATGCCCGGCATGCCCTGTTGCACGCTTCGCGGATTATAGGCGGCCAACGCCAGTTGGACCTGTTGCCGGTGTGTATTCGTGGTGCGCGCGAGGTGTGGCCGAGCCCGTTTTCCCTGGAGCCGGTACTGGCCCGGCGCGGTACGCCGGTGTGCGTGCTGGCCAGCGGTGATCCGATGCTCTATGGCGTTGGCGCGAGCCTGGCGCGGCAGGTGGCGGCGGATGAACTGCTGATCCTGCCGGCGCCGTCGTCGGTGTCCCTGGCCGCAGCGCGGTTGGGCTGGCCGTTGCAAGAGGTGGTGACGCTGTCCGTGGTGGCCCGGCCGTTGGCGGCACTGCATGCCCATCTGGCCAGTGGCGTGCGCTTGTTGGTGTTGAGCAATGACGGCAGTAGCCCGGCGTTGATCGCTGCTTTATTGGCCGAGTCGGGATTCGGACCGAGCCGTGTGAGCGTGTTTGAACACTTGGGCGGCACGGGTGAGCGGCGTCTCGATGGGTTGGCTGCGGATTGGCAACATACTGGAATCGCCGATTTGAACCTGGTTGCCATCGAGTGCGTGGCCTCTGGCGAAACACCCCGCCTGTCACGCTTGGCAGGCCTGCCGGATTCGGCGTTCAAACACGACGGCCAACTGACCAAGCGCGATGTGCGCGCCATGACCCTGGCCCGCCTCGCACCGATGCCCGGCGAACTGCTGTGGGACGTGGGCGCGGGCAGCGGTTCCATCGGGATTGAATGGATGCGCACCCATCCCAGCTGCCGAGCCCTGGCGATTGAAGCCGACGAGGGCCGCCAAGGCCTGATCGAACACAACCGCGACGCCCTCGGCGTGCCCGGCCTGCAACTGATCCGCGGCAAGGCCCCGGACGCGCTGCACGGCCTGCAAGCGCCAGATGCAATCTTCATCGGCGGCGGCGTCACCCGCGACGGCGTGCTCGACACCTGCTGGCAACACCTGCGGCCGGGCGGGCGCTTGGTCGCCAACGCCGTGACCCTGCAAAGCGAAATGACCTTGATGGACTGGCGCGCCCGGCATGGCGGCGAACTGACGCGCATCCACGTGGCCCAGGCGCAGCCGCTCGGGGACTTTGATACGTGGCGACAGGCGTTGCCGATCACCTTGCTGGACGTGGTCAAGCCACGATGAAACGCATCCTGCTGCTGGGCGGCGTGACCGAAGCCCTGGCCATTGCCCGCACATTGGGCCCGGAACATATCTACAGCCTGGCCGGCGTTGGGCGGGTGCCGACCGATCTGACCTGCCAAGTGCGGGTCGGTGGGTATGGCGGCGCCGAGGGCTTGGCGCGGTTTGTCCGGGATGAGGGCATTAGCTTGATTCTCGACGCAACCCACCCGTATGCGGCACAGATCAGCCGTAATGCCGCCGAGGCGGCGCAGTTGAGCGGCGTACCATGCTGGGCCTTGCGCCGCCCGGCGTGGCAGCCGCAGGCGGGGGATGATTGGCGGGAGGTCAGCGATTGGGCCGCCTTGATAGAAGCGTTGAAACCGTTCAAGCGCCCGCTGTTCACCTTGGGACGTGAGCCGTTGCAGCACCTTGATGAGATCCCGCCGGACCAGTTCTGGACACTGCGCGCACTGGATGTGTACCCGGGCAATGAGCGCTGTGAAGTGATCGGCGCACGCGGGCCGTTTCTGATCGAGGATGAGCGGGTGTTGTTCGAGCGGCGTGGGATTGATGTGCTGATCAGCAAGAACAGCGGCAGCACGGCGACGGAGCCGAAGCTGGAAGTGGCAAGGGAGCTTGGGGTGCCGGTGTTGGTGTTGAAGCGGCCGGTGTTGGCGGCGGTGGATCGAGAATTCACCACCGTGCCTGCGTTACTCCAGGCAATCACCACGCTCTAAACACCACAAATCCCCTGTGGGAGCGGGCAAGCCCGCTCCCACATTTGGGCGGTATTGTCAGGCAGCAGTTGTCGCTGGGCCGCAGCCCTTGTGCACACGATCAGCCAGCAACTGCGCCAGCTCAATCAATTGCGCAACGCCGAGCAACTCCTCTCGTTTCGAGCCTTCCAGGTTAAATGCCAGATCGCAGCTCAGCGCATTGGCTGAGGCGAGGGTTTCGCCGAGGTTGACCAACAGGTCTTCGGTGCTGATGCCGTCGGCAACGGTGAAGAGCCGGACGGGGGGATTGGGGGTGGGTTTGATCATTGTGAAGCTCCGGAGAAGTAAAAAGGAGCTGCCACTGATCGCCGCGACGCGATGAGGGTGGCAGCTGTACGCAGGTTCGCGGACCGATTCTCCAGAACACCGGCATACCCGAAGGTATCCCGCGCACAGCCGCCATAGCGCCGCACAGTAGACGATAAAAAAACGCCAACTGAAAGGAGACAATGACGCTTCAACGTCTGGAGAAATCCGGGCCGCGACGCCCGACCGCTGCGCTTGCAGCGGTGTACGGAGACTAGGGATTGAGTTTCCTAGGGGCAACCTTAAAGGCTTGTCGGATATTTCTGTCGAATGACTCCATATTCGAGCCGAACACAATCCAAAATGTGGGAGCGGGCTTGCTCGCGAAGACGGTGTGTCAGTCACCCCATGTATTGGCTGACACTGCGCTTTCGCGAGCAAGCCCGCTCCCACATTTAGCACCGCATTGCCCTTGATATCGGCAACCTATCCGTTCCCGTCTATCCTCAACCATTGAGTGTGCGACACCAAACCACACCACCCTTTTTTACTTATCCCCTACGATCAGGCTAAATACCCGCCTGATCGTTTAACCCTACGGATTGTCCGCCATGGCCCGTCAACGCTTTGCAATCGTCTGGATCGCCTGCTTTGCAGTGCTGTTCAACGCCTTTGCCATGCCGCTGGCCAGCGCGATGCAACAGTCCAAGGACCCGGCGCAGCAATTGCTGTGGGGCAGTTTCTGTTCCTCCAATGGCGCCAGTCTCAAGACCATCGCCCTGGGCAAGCTGGAGATTCCGGCGCCGCAGCAGGACGATCATTCCACCATGCAGCATTGCTGGTGCTGCTCGGGCTCGGCGCCGTTGGTGGCGTTGCCGGGGCATGTGCCGCAGTTGTACCTCACCCAATTCAACACCTCACAAAGCTTGCCGCCGCCCCGGCTGCAAGGCCCGACCCCGCGCCAGCAATGGCCGAGCCTCAATCCCCGCGCCTCTCCAACGGTCTGATGTCTTCGCAAGTGAACTGCGTTTAGAACCGTTCTGGAGAACTGCCATGCTCAAATCTTCCCTGCTTCTGGCCGCGTTGTTGCTGCCGGTGTTCAGTGCTGCCAATGCCGATGACTACAAAACCGGCGACCTCGTGGTCAGCGACCCCTGGTCCCAGGAGTTGCCGCCGAATGCGCCCACCGTCGCGGCGTACTTTGTGATTCATAACACCGGGGAAACGCCGGACCGCCTGCTCAGTGTCGAGACGCCGGTAGCCGACAAAGCCGAGCTGCACGAGCACGTCATGCAGGGCGACCTGATGAAGATGCAGCAAGTGCCCACCGTCGCCGTCCCGGCCAAGGGCGACCTGACCTTCGCGCCCATGGCGTATCACGTGATGCTGCTGGGCCTCAAAGACCGCAGCCTGCTGGCCAACGGCAAGCACTTCCCACTGACCCTGACCTTCGAAAAAGCCGGCAAGGTCGAGGTGCAAGTGTCGGTGCAGAAGATGCCGCCGATGGCCGGCCACGAGCATAAACACGCCCAATAGGCCAACACTCGATGGGCGTCCCCCGCGCCAGGTTGTCCCCACCGTCGCGTGTGAAACGCGGCAGTTGGATCAGCCTGTTCGCCATGCTGATGATCTTTATCGGTCCGCTGATTTCCCAAGCGATGCCGATGGATCATCACGCCGGTATGTCGATGGACATGCCGATGGACCACGGCGCCGCCCATCACCCCAAGGCGCCTGACGAACACCACGCCCTCTGGTCCAAGTGCGGCTACTGCGACCTGCTCTACAGTTGCCCCGCCCTGCCCGGTGGCGTCTCGACATTCACCCTGAACACCCCACCACCGGCCCACGCCCTCACCCCCGCCACGCGCCTGGGCCATGCCCGGCAGAGCATCTTCCCCGGCGCCCGCAGCCGGGCGCCGCCCATCATCTCGTAGGCACTTCACAGCGTTACTTCACCCCGGCCGACTCTAGACAGACAGCCGCAGGCTGCTGGCCGTGTTGTTTACGATTGATTGATGGAATTTGTCATGTCCAGGTTTACTGCTGACTCCCGTTTGGGATGTACCCCCGTGCTCGCTGCCCTGTGCGGCGCGCTGCTCGCCCCCCATGCCCTGGCCGATGAACATGCCGAGCATGAACTGAGCCCCACGGTGATCACCGCAATCGCCCCCAGCTCACCGCTGACCGTAATCACCAACCCCAAGGACCCGCGCCAACCAGTGCCCGCCAGCGATGGCGGCGACTACCTCAAGACCATCCCCGGCTTCGCCCTGGTGCGCAACGGCGGCACCAACGGCGACCCGGTGCTGCGCGGCATGTTCGGCTCGCGCCTGAACATCCTCACCAATGGCAGCATGATGCTCGGCGCCTGCCCCGGCCGCATGGACGCGCCGACCTCGTACATTTCTCCGGAAACCTACGACAAGCTCACCGTGATCAAAGGCCCGCAAACCGTGCTCTGGGGCCCGGGCGCGTCCGCCGGCACGATCCTGTTCGAACGAGAGCCTGAGCAGTTCGGCGAACTGGGCACGCGCCTCAACGCCAGCGTGCTGGCCGGTTCCAACGGGCGCTTCGACAAGGTCATCGATGCCGCCGCCGGTGGCCCGCTGGGCTACGTGCGCGTGATCGGCAACCAGGCCCACGCCGACGATTACAAGGACGGCAACAACGACACCGTGGCCTCGCGCTACGACAAGTGGAACGGCGACGTCGCCGTCGGCTTCACCCCCGACGCCGATACCCTGCTGGAACTCACTGCCGGGCGCGGCGATGGCGAAGCACGCTACGCCGGACGTGGCATGGACGGCTCGCAGTTCCTGCGCGAAAGCCTCGGGCTGCGCTTTGAAAAATCCAACCTCGGCGAGGTGCTGGACAAGGTCGAGGCCCAGGTCTACTACAACTACGCCGACCATGTGATGGACAACTACAGCCTGCGCACACCGTCAGGCACCGGCATGATGGCCGGGCCGATGGCGTCCAACGTCGACCGCCGCACCCTCGGCGCACGCATCAAGGCCACCTGGCGCTGGGCCGATGTGCAGTTGATCAGCGGCCTGGATGCGCAGACCAACGAACACCGCCAACGCAGCAGCATGGGCGTGGACACCTACAAGGATCTGCCGCGAAACAAGGATGCCAACTTCCATAACTACGGCGTGTTCGGCGAACTGACCTGGTACGCCGCCGACCGCGAACGCCTGATCAGCGGCGCGCGCCTGGATCGCGCCTCGGCTAAAGACTTCCGGCAAACCACCGGCTCCGCAATGATGAAGCGCGCCAACCCGACGGCCGACGACACCCGTGCCGACACCCTGCCCTCCGGTTTCGTGCGCTACGAGCATGATCTGGCCGACAGCCCCACCACCCTCTACGCGGGCCTGGGCCATTCGGAGCGTTTCCCGGATTACTGGGAGCTGTTCTCGCCGAACACCGGCGCGGTCGGCTCGGTGAACGCCTTCGACGGCGTGAAGCCAGAGAAGACCACTCAACTCGACTTCGGCGCACAGTACAAATCCGCCGACCTCGAAGCCTGGGCCTCGGGTTACATCGGCCGTGTACAGGACTTCATCCTGTTCGACTACAAGCCCGGGATGATGGGCACCACCTCCCAGGCGCGTAACGTCGACGCACGCATCATGGGCGGCGAACTGGGCGCCGCGTACAAGCTGACGCGTAACTGGAAAACCGACGCCACCCTCGCCTACGCCTGGGGCAAGAACAGCAGCGACGGCAAGGCGCTGCCGCAAATGCCACCGCTGGACGCCCGCCTGGGCCTCACCTACAGCGAAGACGACTGGAGCGCCGGCGCCTTGTGGCGCGTGGTCGCGGCGCAAAACCGCATCGACCAGAACAAGGGCAACGTGGTCGGCAAGGACTACGACAAGAGCGGCGGTTTTGGCGTGTTCTCGCTGAACGCGGCGTACCGCATCAACAAAAACTTCAAGGTCAGCACCGGCGTCGACAACCTGTTCGGCAAGGCTTATGCCGAGCATCTGAACCTGGCCGGCAACGCCGGGTTCGGCTACCCGGCCAATGATCCGCAGGCCATCAAGGAGCCCGGTCGCACCCTGTGGACCAAGGTCGACATGAGCTTCTAAAAGCTTCGCGGGCAAGCCCGCTCCCACAGTTTGGAATGTGTTCACAAATCTGAATGTGGGAGCTGGCTTGCCTGCGATGGCGGCCTAACCAACAAAATAATCCAAGCCTTTGCGGAGCATCCCTGATGAGCACCCCCAAAATCTCCTTCTACAACCTGGCCTGGCGCTGGCATTTCTACGCCGGCCTGTTTGTCGCGCCGTTCATGGTGCTGCTGGCCCTGACCGGCATCATCTACCTGTTCAAGCCCCAGCTCGACCCGCTGATGTACGGCCACTTGCTCACGGTCCCGGTCGCCGAACACCGTCTGAGCGCCGACGAACAACTGCAACGCGCCAAGGCTGCCTATCCCAAGGCCGCCATCAGCAAATACCTGCCCCCGGCCGACGCCACCAGCAGCGCACAATTCGTGATGCACAACGACGGCCGTGAAGTGACGGTGTTTGTCGACCCGTATCGCGGCACAGTCCTCGGCGAGCAAGACGCCAAATACAACCTGCAAGCCATCGCCCGTGCCCTGCACGGCGAACTGATGATCGGCACCGTCGGCGACCGCCTGGTGGAGCTCGCCGCCGGTTGGGGGGTGATGCTGGTGGTGTCCGGCGTGTACCTGTGGTGGCCGCGCGGCAAGTCGTCGGCCGGTGTGTTGTGGCCGCGTTTCAACACGCGCGGTCGCGTATTTTGGCGCGACCTGCACGCCGTCACCGGTTTCTGGGGCGCGTCATTGTTGCTGGTGATGCTGCTCAGCGGCATGACCTGGACCGGCTTCTGGGGCAAGCAATACGCCGACCTGTGGAACACCTTCCCGGCGGCGATGTGGAACGCCGTGCCGCAGTCCGACCAGCAGGCCCGCGTGCTCAATACCGCGACGCAACAGACCGTGCCATGGGCCCTGGAAAACACGCCGATGCCGATCTCCGGCGACCACGCCGAACACATGAACCACGGCGCCATGCACGCCGCTCCTGCCGCCCCCACGTTGCGCCTGCAACAGGTGGTGGACCTTGCCACCGCACTCAAAGTCGAACCCGGCTACAGCATCACCTTCCCCACCACCGCCGAAGGCGTGTTTACCGTCGCGGTGTTCGCCAACGACCCGCGCAACGACGCCACCCTGCACGTGGACCAGTACACCGGCAAGGTCCTCGCCGATGTGCGCTGGGAGCACTACAGCACGGTCGCGCGCGCCACCGAGACCGGCGTGATGCTGCACGAAGGCAAGATGTTCGGCTGGGTCAACCAACTGATCGTGCTGCTGATCTGCCTGATGATCCTGCTCAGCGCCGTCAGTGGCGTGGTGATCTGGTGGAAGCGCAAACCCCAGGGCAAGCTCGGTGTGCCGCCACTGCGTCACGACCTGCCAAAGTGGAAAACCGCGATGGTGATCATGCTCGGCCTGGCGATCATTTTTCCGCTGGTGGGCGCGTCGCTGATCGCCGTGTGGGTCCTGGATCGCCTGATCTTCTCACGCTTTTTTGGCCAACATGAGCCCGTCTCAGGTTCGTCATGAGCCCGGTGAGATGCCCGTTGCAGAGCACTTCTGTAGCCTTGCGCGACTTTTGCCGCGCAGCGAATAAGTGTTAACTTATAACACTTGTTGCGTTATCGTTGCTCGCCGCCACACGCGGCGAGCATCCCTAGAAGAAGACTGAACACCCCATGAACAAGTACCTAGCGTCCGGCCTGTGCCTGCTCGCCCTGCACACCCATGCCCAGGCCCTGACCCTGCCCGCCAGCGCTGTCAACGCACCCGCCGTGGACGACGAACATGTCGACCTCAAGACCCCGACCACCGCCGGCTCGCGCCTGAACCTCAGTGCCCTGCAAACCCCCGGCAGCGTCGAAAGCCAGACCGGCGCGCAGATCCGCGCGCGCGGCGACGCCAGCGTGCAAGACGCGATTTCCCGCGCCACCGGCATCAGCCGCACCGGCACGCCGGGTGACGGCGGCACCTCGTTGGCGGCCCGAGGCTTCAGCGGCCAGGGGTCGGTGATGCAGCTCTATGACGGCAACCGCATGTACATGGGCATGGGCACCTCGACCTTCCCGGTGGATACTTGGGCGGTGGAACGCGTCGACGTGCTGCGCGGCCCGGCCTCGGTGCTGTATGGCGAAGGCGCCACGGGTGCGGTGATCAACACCGTGCCGAAAAAGCCGTTTGAAGGCGCGATCGAAAACCACATCCGCCTCGGCTACGGTTCCTATGACCGCCAGCAACAAGCCCTCGACAGCGGCGGTTCGCTGAGCGACACCCTGAGCTATCGCCTCAACCTCAATCGCCTGCGCAGCAACGGTTTCATCGATCGTGGCGATTCCTCAAGCGACTTCATCAGCGGCGCCCTGCGCTGGCAGGCGGCCGACAACCTGAGCTTCACATTGGCCAGCGACTACGGCGACCAACGCCCGCAAAACTACTTCGGCACGCCGCTGATCAACGGCCAATTGCACAAGGGCCTGCGCGACAAGAACTACAACGTGCGCAACGACGAGCAGCATTACAACGACCAGTGGACGCGCCTGACCAGCGAGTGGCAGATCAACGACAGCGTCAGCGCCACCAACGAATTGTTCTACCTGAAAAACCAGCGCCGCTGGCAGAACGCCGAGAACTACAACTTCACTAACGGCCAGCTCACCCGCAGCGGCAATTACGGCATCAAGCACAACCAGGAACAGGTCGGTGACCGCCAGACCTTCACCTTCAAGCACACCCTGTTCGGCCTCGACAGCCAGACCGTGACCGGCGTGGAATACAACCGCATCCGCTTCCGACTGGCCAGCAATTCGCCGTTCACCGACAGCTTCACCGATGGCCAACCCATCGATGTGAATCATCCGGCACCCGGTCAGTTTGCAAGCAACAGCGCGTTCCTGCCGCTGTTCGCCACCACCACCAAAACCGTCGCCGGCTTCGCCGAAAACCGCCTGCAACTCACCGACAAGCTGGCGCTGGTCACCGGTATCCGCCGCGACTACGCCCACGTCGACCGCGATGATCTGCGCGATGGCAGCCAGGCCGACAAAACCCTCACCGGCAACAACTGGAAGGCCGGCCTGGTCTACGCGATCACCCCGGACACCTCGGTCTACGGCCAGCAAGCCACCAGCACCGACGGCGTCGGCGGGCTGATTTCCCTGAGCCCCGGCCAGCAACAATTCGACCTGTCCAGCGCACGGCAGACCGAGATCGGCATCAAGCAAGCCTTCTGGGACCAGCGCGGTGAGTGGACCCTGGCCGCGTATCACATCGTCAAAAAGAAACTGCTCACCGACGTGCCCGGCAACCCGGACCTCAAGCAGCAAGTCGGCCAGCAATCCTCCCGTGGCCTGGAGGCCAGCCTCGACCTGCAACTGCCGGACGCCTGGCAGCTGCAAGCCAACGCGGCCATCGTCCACGCGCAGTACGACGACTTCAAACAGGCCGTCGACGGTGTGCAAGTCTCCCGCGACGGCAACCGTCCGGTAGACGTGCCGCGCCGCACCGCCAACCTGTGGCTGAGCAAGGCCGTGACCGACGACATCCGCGCCGGCGCCGGCGTGCGTTATGTGGATGCGCGGTATGCCGACATGGCCAACCAAAATGAGCTACCGAGCTATACCGTGGTGGATGCGACGGTTTCGTGGAAGGCCATGCGCAATACCACGTTGGGGCTGCAGTTGAATAACCTGTTTGATCGCACCTATGCGGTCAGCCAATACAATGACGGGCAACAGTGGCTCCTCGGTGAGCCGCGCTCGTTCTTCGTGACGGCGGACTACACCTTCTAACCGATACACCACAGGTCAAAAAGTGTGGGAGCGGGCTTGCTCGCGAATGCGCTGGGTCAGTAACAGATGTATTGACTGATACACCGCATTCGCGAGCAAGCCCGCTCCCACATTTGGACCGGTTTTAACTTGAGAGACTTGATGACTTCACTCAGCCTCACCGACCTTACCTGGTCCCCCGCAGGCCACTGCCATCACCAGTTCCACCTGCGTGACGCCAGCCTGCAGGTCGGTGCGGGGGAGTTCGTCGGCCTGATCGGCCCCAACGGCAGCGGCAAGACCAGCCTGTTGCGCTGCGCCTATCGTTTCACCAGGCCCGCACGCGGCGACGTGCTGCTCGACCACCAGAACGTGTGGAAGCAAAGCGCCAAATGGTGCGCCCAGCGCATCGCCGTGGTGCTGCAGGAGTTCCCCGACGCCTTCGGCCTGCGCGTGGATGAAGTGGTCGCCATGGGCCGCACGCCCCACAAAGGCCTGTTCGATGGCGACACGTTGCACGACCGGCAACTTGTTCGCAGCGCGCTGGAGTCAGTGGGCATGCTCGGCTTCGAAGACCACGGGTTCGCCACCCTCTCCGGCGGCGAAAAACAACGTGTGATCCTGGCCCGCGCCCTGGCCCAGCAGCCGCAACTGCTGATCCTCGACGAGCCCACCAACCACCTCGACCCACGCTATCAGCTGGAGTTGCTGCGTCGGGTCAAGCGCTTGAACATCGGCACCCTGGCGAGCATCCACGACCTCAACCTGGCCGCCGCGTTCTGTGATCGCCTGTACGTGATCAACCACGGCCGCATCGTCGCCAGCGGCACGCCCCATGAAGTGCTGACCGCCGAACTGCTGCGCGAAGTGTTCGGCGTCGAAGCACTGATCGACACCCACCCCCTGTCCGGCTACCCCCGAATCACCTGGATAACCCAACCATGATCCTGCGCGCTCTCCTAGCCTTCGCCTTGTCTCTCGCGGCAGCCCCCGCGTTCGCCGACGCCACCCACTACCCGGTCACCGTGAAAAGCTGCAACCGCGACGTGACCTTCCAGCAAGCCCCCAAGCACGCCGTCAGCCATGACATCAACATGACCCAGATGATGCTCGCCCTCGGCCTCAAGCCGCGCATGGCCGGCTACAGCGGAGTGACCGGCTGGAAGTCGGTCACCCCCGAAATGGCCTCGCTCCTCGACGGCCTGCCAGAGCTGGCGAGCAAATACCCGTCGGTAGAAACCCTGCTCAACGCCAACGTGGACTTCTTCTTCGCCGGCTGGGACTACGGCATGCGCGTGGGCGGCGACCTCACGCCGAGCAGCCTGCAACCCCTGGGCATCAACGTGTACGAACTGACCGAATCCTGCGCCTTCGTGATGAAGCGCCCGGCCGCGACCCTCGACGACACCTATAACGACCTGCGCAACCTGGGCCGGATCTTCGACGTGCAGGACCGCGCCCACACCCTGATCGCGCAGATGCAGGCCCAGGTCGATGAGGTGCAACAAGACCTGCCTGAAGACAAGCCGCGGGTGTTCCTCTACGACAGCGGCGAAGACCGCGCCATGACCTCCGGGCGCCTGGGTATGCCCCAGGCGCTGATCGACGCGGCCGGCGGGCGCAACATCCTCGATGACGTCGACGCCAGCTGGACCCGCGTCAACTGGGAGACCGTGGTGGAACGCAACCCGCAGGTGATCGTGATCGTCGACTACAGCGAAACCACCGCCGCGCAGAAGCAGCAGTTCCTGCTGGACAACCCGGCGCTGCAAGCGGTGGACGCGATCAAGAACCAGCGCTTTATCGTGATCCCGTACGTGCAGGCCACGCCGGGGATCGACAACGTGCTGGCGGTGGAAACCCTGGCCAAGGGGTTCCACGGCGAATGACCTCCCGTCGCTACGCCTTGCTGCTGGTCGCCCTCGCGGCGCTGTTGCTGGCCTCGTGCGTGATCTCCCTGGGCTTTGGTCCGGCGCGGGTGCCGGTGGACGTGGTGTGGCGGATCATGCTGTACAAGGCTTTGGGCATCGGCGAGGTGAATTGGCCGGCGGGGCAGGAACATATTGTCTGGCTGATCCGCGTACCGCGCATGCTGCTGGGGGCATTGGTCGGCGCCGGTTTGGCGTTGATCGGCGCGGTGTTGCAGGCGGTTACGCGCAACCCGCTGGCCGACCCGCACCTGCTCGGCGTGACCTCCGGCGCGACGTTGGGCGCGGTGATCGTGGTACTGCATGTGGGCGAAATCATCGGCCTGCTGACCCTGCCCATCGCCGCGTTTATCGGTGCCATGCTGAGCATGCTGGTGGTGCTGGCGGTGGCCAGCCGCAATGGGCGGCTGGAGAGTGATCGCCTGCTGCTGTGCGGGGTGGCGGTGTCGTTCGTGATGATGGCGGCAGCCAACCTGTTGTTGTTCATGGGCGACCACCGCGCGGCCTCGGCGGTGATGTTCTGGATGCTCGGCGGCCTCGGCCTGGCGCGTTGGGAACTGCTGGCGATCCCGTGCGCCACGGTGCTGCTGGGTCTGCTGGTATTGCTGGGCATGGCCCGCCCGCTGAACGCATTGATGGCCGGCGAACAGACCGCCGTGACCCTGGGCCTGAACGCCCGCACGGTGCGCTTGAAGGTGTTCCTGGTAGCCTCGCTGATGACCGGCGTGCTGGTGTCCATCAGTGGCTCCATCGGCTTTGTCGGGCTGATGGTGCCGCATATCGCAAGGCGTCTCGTCGGTGCCGAGCATCGCCGGTTGTTGCCCACGTGCGCGCTGCTCGGCAGCCTGTTCCTGGTGTGGGTCGACGTGGCGGCACGCACCCTGATCGCCCCCGAAGACCTGCCCATCGGCGTAGCCACGGCGGCGATTGGCGGGGTGTTTTTTATTGGCTTGATGCGCAAACGCTGAACCCCGGGTGTTCAGAATTCGTCTTTTTCAGGGTGCGTCGGCTGCACCTGGATCGGTGGCGGCTGCTCGTCGACACTGAGCGTCCAGTTCACCTTCACCACACCTTTGCGTGTCCAGTAGTCATCTGTATCGAGTACATCGAGCACACCATCGGTCGCTAATCGAGCGACCCATGCCGTCGGCGCGTAATCGTCCGGGCCGAAGAACAACTGCCCGGTAAACAGGTCCTCCTCTTGCGGGTAGAACCCGGGCACATATTTGAGCAGTGCGCCTTGGCGTGTGGACAGATAACAAAAAGCACCTTTCACCCCGCCGACCTTCAACAGGTTTCGATAGAAGCCCAGCTCGTCCCGAGCAACAAAATGCTCGCCGAGCTGCTGGTCTGCGGGGGCCCAATCGCGACGTGCCCCCATCGTTTTGTAAAACACATGCGCCGCCAGCAACTGAAAACCTGCCGGATACGCCGGCTTCGGCGGCGAAGGCCCGAGCAGGGTGTCCGCATACAAAAACAGACGCTGCGGTACCGGCGACTCAATCCCCTCATCCTTGAGGGGCTCAGCGGCGACATACAGGGTTTGCCTTTCATCGACCAACACCAGGCCTACGAACGCATGACGCTCGAAACGACCGGCGCGATGACGGGCATGCCGTGCGGCATCGTCAGGATGGCAAAACAACGGACCGAATCTCAGCGCCGCAGCGCGGGACACAACCGGCGCAGGCGAATTCATTCGCCATTGCGGGCTGACGGCACCCGGCGTGTGCCAAAGGCCGCTGGTGACTAACACTGTCATTGGCCAGGCTGCCGCCACTTGTCGGACGTATGCCTGGGGCTTGAGTGTGCCGGCCTGCAAGCGCGACCACGCGGTAGCCACCTGCGGCACGAACGCTTGGGGGTCGCGCCGCTCGAACGTGAGCCAGGCACCATCGGTGCAGCCCAGGTAAATCGGCAAGTAGCCCTGGCCGTTCGGCCCCTTGAGATTCACCACGCGCGCCAGGTCCCGTGGGCTGACGAAATGGGGATAGATCGGATCGCTGGCGAGTATGTCAGGCTGCACAGGAGGGCAAAGGTAAAGGCCCTGTACGTCATACCCCTGGGGCGCCAACCCATCGACGAACACACGATCGAGCGTCAACGCCGCGTCGGCGGCCACCAGGGGAAAACTCCCCAGGTAATGCGCGGCCTTGCGCGCTTTCAAGATCAACCCGAAGACCAGGTGCCGGCGCTGGGCGGCCTGGCGATGCAGGTAATGCAACAAGTCCGGCAACTGCACAAACACTGCACTGGTGCCCGTGTCCATCATCACCGGTTCCAATAGGTCCTGCGCCGTACCGGGCTCCCACTGTCTGATCTGGCGGGGGCGTCCCCACACGGCGCTGCCTTGCACCACGCGAAGCATACCGGCACGCGCGACGCGGTTGACGTATTCCACCGGCGTCAGTTGGCAATCACGCAGGGCCTGTTCCAGTCGGTTGTCCTTGGGATGATTGCGTGAAGCACTGGCCACTTGGCTGGCCAGTGAATGCTCCAGCGCACCGCCCCTGACGGTGTAACAGAGAATGGCACCGTCGGTGCAGAACCGGTATTCGCAGCCAAGGGTGTGTTTGAGGGGGACAGTCGAAGGCCGCAGCACTGCGCCGAGAAAATCGCTGGCGAACATGTCCAGGTACACCGCGCGCTGCACGTCGGCAAGACCGAAGGGCGGCTCACACGCGACGGCCGAATGGTAGCGCGCCACGGCGGTACTGGCCGCCAGAAACCGGGCCTGGTTGACCAGCTCGTCCAGGCGAATCCAGCTCGGCGCAAAGTCTTCCACACCCACCGGCAGCGGCTCTGTGGCCGTGAACAAGCCATCGCTGCGGCGCAGGATCAACCCACCATAGACACGGTCACGTCGGCTGCCCAGCGTAAACAGCGCATGCCGCGCGGCGTCGTCCTGGGAAATAAACACTGGCCCCAACAGGCGCCGGGCCACCTGCGCAAACGGTGCCCAAAGAGCGCCGACCGGCCCTGACACATCCCAATAGTCACTGGTGACCAGCACCGACAACTGCCCACTCTGGGCGACCTGCTGCACCAGGCTATGGGGCGTCAGGGTCAAGGCGAGTTTTTTCGCCAGCACCTGTTCATCCACCTGGCCCGACTCATTCTTGAACAACGGATGCGGATCCTGCTGCGTGCGGTACTCCAGCAGCGCACCATCGAGTGTCGACAGGTACAACGGCAACGGTGCAAGCCCGACACCACGGCGAACACCTTGTTGGTCGTACAGCGCAGCATAAAAGTCCAGCGCACCGATAAAGTGTCGAGCCAGCCAGGCCTCTTGTCCCATCACCCCGTGGGGCAACCCACGTGCCGAGTAATACACGGCATGCACCTGGAACGTTGCGGTGAGTGCCGTCGCGCCAAAACGACTGGCGTGGTACAGCCTGTCCAGGCGTGGGCCACCAACCGTCTGCGTGGCCACGAACTCATCACGCGCCTGGTGTTTGAGTACCAGCCCCAGGCCACAATGGTCCAGGCCATAGCGGCTGCGCCAATGGGTGCAAGCGGCCTCCACGGCTGCGCGGGCCGAGGTGTGGACCGGGCCGAGCTGCGGCTGGCCGGGCACCTCGGCCAGGTCTGCGGCGCCGGCCGGGACCCAACGGCTGTCGAGCGGCCCGGGCGGGCCCCATATGCGATTGCCGACCACCACGCTCAGTAAGCCGGACAAGGTCATTTCGCTGACCACGTCGCTGGGCACCAGCGTGCCGTCGTTCAACGCCTGGAACAGGCGGCTGCCGCCCTCACCGGGTTGTGCACGCTCCAGCAAGCGATGCGTCATATCCGGCAGGTAGGGTCGATAAGCCAGCAGGCAGTCCGCCGAACCTGACAGGTAAGCCACCGGCAGGCCAGGCATTGCCAGGATGCGCTGGATGTCGGTGTCCATGAACATCTGCGCCCCCACCCGCGCCTCATCACCCTCCCAATGGCCGTGGTAATCATCCAGCCAACGCGAGCTGTACACCCCATGCAGCACCTGTCCCGACGTCAGGGCAACCGGCAATCCCGACCGGTCGGTCGGGAAATACCGGTTGAAGTCAAAGCGTTCACCTTTGAATGCCATGGGTTCGGTAGCAACAAAGCGCTGGTCGTCACGCTTCAAAATCAAGCCGAGATAACCGCGCTCGCGACGGCTGCCAATCCGTTCGTGGGCATGCCGGGCCGCATCATCCGCCTGCACAAAAGCCGGGCTCAACACAGGCCGATGCAGACCCGCGTAAGGCTGCCAGTCACGCCCGACCCTGGCGGCGACGTCCCACAGGCTGCTGGTCTTGAGCACATGCAACTGGCCTGTGCTACGGAGCTGTCGCACAAAGTCGCTGGGGGTCAGCGCGCCTTTATCCAGGTCGGCTTGCAAGCCATTGTCAATCGGTTGGGTGGACGAATGGAGCGGGTTGAAAAATGGCATTGGGGCCTGAGGGGCCGCCACGGTGTAGCGCAACTGCGCACCGTCGAAGGTACTCAGGTAATACGTAAAACCCTTCTTTTTCAGGCCATGGGCCAACCACAGGGCTTCAGCCAGCATCCGTGGTGAAAAAAAGCGTTCGTACAGCCAGGGTTCCTTGGCCGTCTCAGGGGCGGGCCTGTCCGGGGCAAAGCTGTAGACGCCGACGATATCGCATTGGCACGAGTAGATAAGGCGACCATCAGGGGTTGTCGGAAATACCGCGGCCGGATCAAACGGGTTCGCGCTCACCGCAACGGGCTCGGTGACCATGTAGTTCTCAACGTGTTGGTGCTTTAGCAAAAAGCCAATCTGGAGCACTGTCGGATGGCGCATCATCAACGGGTGTGCAAAAGCCAGGGCCGACGCCGCATCCGGAAAGATCGGGCTCACCCACGGATCAGGGGTCGCAGGGACCGGGTCGGGCACATACGCTTTCCATTTCGGCGTCAATGTGCCGCGCCATCCCGCCCAAATGGCAGACGTCACGATGACCTTGAGCTGACCAAAGTCCCTCAGACGGCGCACATATTCCTCGGCCGATGCCTCCAGCACCGGTTCGGGTTCTGCGTGTATCCGCGCGTTCAGCCTGTGGAAGTAATCCGCCACACCGGGTCGGTCGATCAGCCCGAACCTCACAAGTGAGCCCTCAGGCCCAATCCGGTAGAACACCACGCCAAGCTGGATACACGACACTACCGCCTTGGCCGGCGCAACACTCTGCTGCAAAGCGATGCTGTCCGCTGACCACGCTGGGCGCAGCCTGGCGATTTGCGCGTGCCGATCAATGTCGAAAAAGTAATAGCCCACATACCGATACCCTGCGGGCAACCGACGGTCCCTGCTGCTCTCCATGCTGATCGCGTCTTCGAACAACAACTCATCGAGCGAACCACGAAGAGGTGCCGAGGCATAGCAACGGCCATCATCCGCATTGAGAATGTAGCCGCCCTGAGAATAGGCTGCCTGCCGATCGACCTGGGCGAGCGCATAACGCGCCGCGTCATCGCAAGCCGCAAAAGCCGGGCTTAATGTATGCAATAACCGCTGTGCGGTGATTGTCTTGAGGTTGTCCATTACCTTTTATCCTTGACGTTTTTTTGCGCGTGTTTGAGGTCCGTGTACACCCGGCACCTCAGTTCAAAGCTCATCTTTTTCGGGCGCACCCGGCGTCACGCCGTTTTGAGGCAGCCCCTCCTGCCCCAGTGCACCGCGTCTTGCCCAGAAGCTGCCTGCGTGCACAACCCGCAACTCGCCGATGCGTGCCAATTCAGCGATCACCCAGGAAGGTTCGGGCGCAAACTGTGTGTACCCATGCTCCTCGGACCATTTGCCGGTGGTGGCCAGCAGGTTGTATTCCGCGTCGCTGAAACGCGGGGTGTAGCGCAGCAGTGCACCATCGCGGGCGCTCAGGTAGAACGCGTCGATGGACAGGCCATCGCGGGTCAATTGATGGATGTAGTACGCCAGTTCGCGCCATGACACGAAGTACTCGCGGTAAGGGTCCTCAGCCACGGCGGGCGGCTGGTCGAGGCCGGCATGAAACACCAGGTGCGCCGCACACAACCGATAGCCCTTGGGCCATTGCGCCCCGGTAAACACCCGTGGCGCCATCGTGGAAGGAAAGCCCGCATCCACCACCGGCATCATCGCAACCCAACTGCTCGCCGCAGGATTTTCCAGCAGCGCCCCCAGGTATTGCGTACCGCTGAAGCGTCCGATGCGCCCATGCACGTAGCCCACCGCGTCATCCGCATGCGCATGGATCGGCCCCAAGCCCCCTTGCGTCGCCGCACCCTGCGGCCAGTTCACGCTGGACACCAACACGGTCAACACGCCGGCCGCCCGCATGCGCTGGATAAAGTCGGCCGGACGGAGTAACCGCAAACGCAGTTTCAACTCATCGCCGTAGCCGACAAACCGGGGGTCTCGCACCACAAACCGCAGCAGTGCGCCGTCTGCGCAGGACAGGTACAACGGCAGGCTCTGGCGCGTACTCGTGGCGTGTACTTGAAACATCGCCTCGATCAGGTCGGTGGGTGAAAACAACCCCTGATAAATCCCGTCGCTGCTTTGCTCACGGCCCTCGGGATAAAACCCCGCCGGCCGCGAAACGCACAGATACAGACCCGCCAACTGGTAGCCATAGGGATAACCGGCATCGCTGAATACACGGCGCCGCGCCAGCCTGGAACCCGCATCGCTGACCGGCAGGGTCGCAGTGTATTGGCCGTTGTGCCGAGCCTTGAGCACGTAGCCAAAGCGTAATTCGGTACGCTCCATCGGCAGGCCATGCACGTGCCGCGCCGCGTCGTCGGCCTGGCTGAACAGCGGGGTGCACGCCGGATCATGGCGCGCCATGGGGTAACCACGCGCCGTCGCCACCTCCGACACCAGCGGGTGCCACCCCGCCACCACGCCCTGCGGGCCCCATAACGGGCTGCCGATCACCACCTGTAAATCAAAGCTGTCGGCCACGCGGTTGACGTAATCAATCGGCATCAGTTCGGCGTTGCGCAGTTGGCGCTCCAGCGGGCTGTCCAGCCAGTCATGACGGTGGCGAGGCTTGAGCTTGAGCTGAGCCGCGCTGATCAGCGGGTTGTCCACCTGGGGCGCGCCGAGCAGGCGCAAGAGTGCACCGTCACTGGCCAGCAAATAGTGATACTGCCTGGCGGACGCGTCCTCTATCGCCTGGGCCAGTTGCCGAGTGGAAAACATCGTGCCGTACACTTTGGCCTGGACCGGCGACAGAAACAGCGGCACCACCCTTGCAGGCCGAGATACGTAGCGCGCCACCACCGAGGTGCGTACCGGGTACAGCCCGCGAGTCACCAGCTCATCCGGAAACACCCACGCGATGTCGAACACTTCATCCCGCACTTGCAGCGGTTCGGTGGCGACAAACCAGCCATCGTCGCGGCGCAGGATCACGCCACCGTAGTGCAGCGCCAAGTCAGTGGGCACCCGTTGCCGCACATACCGAGCCGCGTCGTCCATCGACACAAAGGCCGGGCTCAGGCGACGCCGCTCAAGAAACCGGTAGGGGCTCCACAACCCGGAGACCGGCCCCTCGCGATCCCAGCACGGGCTTGTGCGGATCACCCGTAACGCCCCGGACATCGCGAAACGCCGCACCACCTGCACCGGCAGCAAGGTCCCGGCATTCAGCTTGGCCTGCAACACCTCGGCTGAATCCCCCTCGCTTTGCGCCTCGAACAGGCCACGCGCGGACGGCGACTGGTAACGCAGCAAGGCGCCTTCCGGCGTGGCGATGTACACCAACGCGCCATGGGGCGGCATCGGTGCATTGAGCCGGGCCTGGGCGATGGCCGTGTTCAAGTCTTGCAGGCCGATGAAAAAACGCTCCAGCCATGTTGTCGACGTACTGCTTGCCCACGGCTGGGTGTAGAACAGGCCATGACAGCTGAAACCCGCCGGCAAGGTGTCGCCGTACAGGCCCGACAGTGACAACAGCGGTGACTTGCGGGTAACGGGGATCGGCTCGCTGGCCAGGTACTCATCCTTGTTATCGGCCTTGAGAATGAAGGCGAAATAGCGGCTGACGTGCTGTTCACCAAAGTCCTGCACGTCGCGCTCTAGCAGGTCGAGGGCAGCGCCGTCGGCACTCGCGAACAGCGCGCCGTGGCTCACTGGCTGCGGTCGTTGATAATCGAGCACCTGGGTGAATGGCGCCCAATCCGCGTCAAGCGTGCCGGCCGGCCCCCACAGCGCGTTGCCCTGCAGTACCCGCAGCGTGCCGCCTTCGGTCAGCTTGCGCACCACATCCACCGGTTTGAGCGAGCCGTGGGCAAGGTTGCGTGCGATCGGGCTGTCACCGGTCTTGGAGTCGGTTATCCATTGCGCCCGCCACTGTGCCGTGGACTCGCCCAATTGATAGGCCAGCAACCCCTCCTGGGCGCAAGAGAGATACGCCATGAGCCGATGGTGCAACAACGCTTCGATATCCTGGTCGTGGAACATCTGCGCATCCACCTGCGTATCCTCGCGCCGCCAGGCGGGTTGCGCCAAGGCACTGGGCTCAAACACCGAAATCGCCGGGCGCGAGCCATACACGGCATGCCGCTGGTGACCGGCGTGCAACACGATCGGTTGGCCCTGGCGGTCCTTGGGATAGGGCCCGCCCTCGGTAAACGGGTGGGTACCGACGGACACTGGCGCGGTGATCACGAAACGGCCGTCCTGACGTTTGAGCACCAAGCCGCCATACGCATGCCCACGCAGTGCGTCGATGCGTTCATGGGCATGGCGTGCGGCATCGTCGGCCGTCAGGAACGCACGACTGAGGGCCGGCAACGAAAAATCCGCATAGGGTTGCCACTGCGGGTCGACCACTCCGGGGCGGTCCCACAGGGCACTGGTTTTTTCCACACTCAGCTCACCCGCTGCAGCGACTTGCCACACATAGTCACGGGTCAGCCGTTGCCCACTCGACAAGGCCGCCTGGATGCCGTGGTCGATGACCTCACCGTGCTCATCCCTGGTGAATAACTCGGATTCGGCCGCCGAGCCTGAAAAACGGTAGCGCAATACGGCCTCATCGCGCATGCGCAGGTACAGCGAGGCGCCCAACGTGGGCTGCCCGCCCTGACTGTACTGACGAAATCGTGCGATGTGGCCGGCCAACTCGGGCGGGCTGACAAAGTTCTTGTAGAGCCAGCCCTCCAGCGCCGGGTAGTGCCCAGGCAAAGGCCGGGAATGGACGTAGATGCCGTGCAGGTGCCAGCCCGCCGGCAGCAATGGCAATGCATCGGGCGTCTGCGGCTCGCTGGCCACATAACCTTCGCCCGCCGTCTGTTGCAGGATCAACACCTGTTGTCGCGCCGCAGGTGTGCGCTGGATCAGCGACCAGGCATAGGAGAACACCTCAAGCTTGTCGTTGAACACCGGGCCGCAGGCGACTGGCAGCGCGGCCGCACTGAACGCCCGGTAAGGCTGCCAGTCGGCCGGCACCGCACCGATCGAACCACCCCAGGCAGCGCTGGAGAGCACAAAGGTCAGTTGCCCCACCGACGCGAGCTTTTTGTAGACCCCCTCCAATGTTCCATCGTGAGCGTGCACCGACTCCCACGGGCCATTGGTGTCGAGCCAATGCACAAACCCGGCCTCGGCCGCCGAGCCGCTGGGCTGGTACTTGAGCAACGCGCCATCCGGCCCGGACAGGTACGCCGCGGTAAAGCGTGCACGGTCCTGATAGTTGAAGCTGATGTCCGGGACCGAATAGAAGCTCATGAACGCCCTGGCCTGTTGCTGCGTCCAACGCGGGTTCTGGTGCTGGGTCGTCGCCAACGTATCGGGATGGGAGTGCAGGCTGGCGACAATGCGATAGCCGACCGGGTGGATAAACTCGCCGGTGGCACGGTCGCGGTCCAGCAGCCGGTTCCAGTCGAAAGACGTCGCCTTGCCCATCACCGGCTCGCTGGCGACAAACCATCGATCCGACAGGCGCTGCAGGATGACGCTCGCGTATTCGACGCTACGCCGCGCGCCAATGCGCTGGTGGGCCCAGCGCGCAGCATCATCGCTGCTGAGAAACGCGGGGCTCAGTCGGCCCGGCTTGGGGAGGAGTTTTTCGTCCATGAATGCACCTGAAACCTGAAAATGAAAGGTGCCCACCATCCTGATCCCGTGCCTGCGACGCTGGCGCTACATAGTTAAATCGTGCACGCACCATGACGGTGCCCATCGCGCACCAACGCCGCCGTCCGGCGCCTATTCAGTGCGCGAGCCGCGTACCGCCATCTGCCCGCAGGCCCCAGCCACGCCCTTTTCGAAAGCAGGCACAGCCTTTGCAATCGCCCCTGTATCTGTCCAACAACAACACTTGGGTTCTCGGAGATCGCACCATGAAGCGTCGCAGCTTGATCAAGGCTTTCACTCTTTCGGCATCCATCGCCGCCATGGGCATGACCTGGACCCTCCAGGCCGCCGAGACCATCAAGGTCGGCATCCTGCACTCGTTGTCCGGCACCATGGCCATCTCCGAAACGTCGCTTAAAGACATGGCGCTGATGACGATCGACGAGATCAACGCCAAGGGCGGCGTGAACGGCAAGATGCTCGAACCCGTCGTCGTGGACCCCGCCTCCAACTGGCCGCTGTTCGCTGAAAAAGGCCGGCAGTTGCTGACCCAGGACAAGGTCGCCGTGGTGTTCGGCTGCTGGACCTCGGTGTCGCGCAAATCCGTATTGCCGGTGTTTGAAGAACTCAACGGCCTGCTGTTCTACCCGGTGCAATACGAAGGCGAAGAGATGTCGCCGAACGTGTTCTACACCGGCGCAGCGCCGAACCAGCAGGCGATCCCGGCGGTGGAATACCTGATGAGCGAAGAAGGCGGCAGCGCCAAGCGCTTCTTCCTGCTGGGCACCGACTACGTGTACCCGCGCACTACCAACAAGATCCTGCGTTCGTTCCTGCATTCCAAAGGCGTGGCAGACAAAGACATCGAAGAGGTCTACACCCCGTTCGGCCACGCCGACTACCAGACCATCGTCGCCAACATCAAGAAGTTCTCCGCCGGCGGCAAGACTGCGGTGATCTCCACCGTGAACGGCGACTCCAACGTGCCGTTCTACAAAGAGCTGGCCAACCAGGGCCTGAAGGCCACCGACGTACCCGTGGTGGCGTTCTCGGTGGGCGAAGAAGAACTGCGCGGCATCGACACCAAGCCGCTGGTGGGTAACCTCGCGGCGTGGAACTACTTCCAGTCGGTGGAAAACCCGGTAAACAAAAAGTTCGTCGCCGACTGGAAAGCCTACGCCAAGAAACACAACCTGCCGGGCGCCGACAAAGCCGTGACCAACGACCCGATGGAAGCCACCTACGTGGGCATTCACATGTGGGCGCAGGCGGCGGAGAAAGCCAAGTCCACCGACGTCGACAAAGTGCGTGAAGCCCTCGGCGGGCAGACGTTTGCCGCACCGTCGGGCTTCACCCTGACCATGGACAAGACCAACCACCACCTGCACAAGCCAGTGATGATCGGCGAAATCCAGGCCGACGGGCAGTTCTCGGTGGTATGGCAGACCCAGGAGCCGATTCGTGCGCAGCCGTGGAGCCCGTACATCCCGGGCAACGACAAAAAGCCGGACTATGCGGTGAAAAGCAACTAAGCCCTACCTCGGTTCAACTGTGGGAAGGAGCTTGTGTGGGAGCGGGCTTGCGCGCGAAGAGGGAGTGTCATCCAGTACACCTGATACTGATACACCGCATTCGCGAGCAAGCCCGCTCCCACATAAAGCCAGTCCGCGCATGATCAGGACACTTTGTTATGCCTACTGCCCTGTACCGTTTCATTATCACGGCGCTGCTGTTGCTGCCTCTGGCCGCACACGCCAGCGACGCCGAAGATTTCATCAACGCCAACCCGGCCCAGCAAGCCAAGCTCCTCCAGGACTGGGCCGCCCAGCCCGACCCGGCGCGCATCGAATTGGTCGACGCCCTTGAACAAGGCCAACTCAGCGTCAACGGTGAAACCAAAACCGTACGCCTGAACAACCGCCTGCGCGGCTTGATCGATAACGTGCAAGCCAGCCAGCAACTGCTCGCCGCCGACCCCAAGGTGCGTCTGGCCGCAGCACAGACCCTGCAAAAAAGCGCGCAACCTGCGCAGCTCAAATTCCTCGACCAGCGGGTCGCCGCCGAAACCGACGAAGACGTGCATACCGCGCTGAGCCTCGCGCTGGCCAACCTGCAACTGGTCGACGCCGACCCCGTGGTGCGCCTCGCCGCCGTGCGCCTGCTCGGCAGCACCGGCGACCCGCTGGCGCGCACGCGCCTTGAAGCGCTGCTCGCCCCCGGCGTGGAAACCGATGCCGCCGTGCACACCGCCGCCGAGACCAGCCTGGCCCAGGTCAAACGCAAGCTGATGTTTGGCGAGATCCTCGGCCAGGCCTTCAGCGGCATGTCCCTCGGCTCGATCCTGCTGCTCGCCGCCCTCGGCCTGGCGATCACCTTCGGCCTGCTCGGCGTGATCAACATGGCCCACGGCGAGATGCTGATGCTCGGCGCCTACTCGACCTACGTGGTGCAAATGCTGATGCAGCGCTACGTGCCGCAGGCCATCGAGTTCTACCCGCTGATTGCGCTGCCGGTGGCATTTTTCGTCACCGCCGCCATCGGTATGGCGCTGGAGCGCACGGTGATTCGTCACCTGTACGGCCGCCCCCTGGAAACCCTGCTCGCCACCTGGGGCATCAGCCTGATGCTGATCCAACTGGTGCGCCTGGTGTTCGGTGCGCAGAACGTCGAAGTGTCCAACCCCGTGTGGTTGTCCGGTGGCATCCAGGTGCTGCCCAACCTGGTGCTGCCATACAACCGCATCGTGATCATTGCCTTCGCCCTGTGCGTGGTGGTGCTGACCTGGCTGCTGCTGAACAAGACGCGCCTGGGTCTCAACGTGCGCGCCGTCACCCAGAACCGCAACATGGCGGCGTGCTGCGGCGTGCCCACCGGGCGCGTGGACATGCTCGCGTTCGGCCTCGGTTCCGGCATTGCCGGCCTGGGCGGCGTGGCGCTGAGCCAGATCGGCAACGTCGGCCCGGACCTGGGCCAGAGCTACATCATCGATTCGTTCCTGGTGGTGGTATTGGGCGGCGTCGGCCAGTTGGCCGGTAGCGTGACGGCCGCGTTTGGCCTGGGGATCGCCAACAAGATTCTCGAACCGCAGATCGGTGCCGTGCTCGGCAAGATCCTGATCCTCGCGCTGATCATTCTGTTTATCCAGAAACGCCCGCAGGGACTCTTCGCACTGAAAGGACGGGTGATCGACTGATGAACCAACCATTGATGCTCACGGCCACGCAAAAGGCCGGCCCCAAGGTGACGATTGCCGTCGGCGCCGTGATCCTCGCGCTGCTGCTGGCGCTGCCGTTGCTCTCACTGCTGCCAGCCGACAGTGCCTTTCATGTGTCGGCCTACACCCTGACGCTGGTGGGCAAGATCCTCTGCTACGCCATCGTCGCCCTCGCCCTGGACCTGGTGTGGGGTTACGCCGGCATGCTGTCCCTCGGCCACGGTTTGTTCTTTGCCCTGGGCGGCTACGCAATGGGCATGTACCTGATGCGCCAGGCGTCCGGCGATGAATTGCCGGCGTTCATGACGTTTTTGTCGTGGACTGAATTGCCGTGGTACTGGGCTGGCACCGACCACTTCCTCTGGGCCCTGTGCCTGGTGGTGCTGGCCCCCGGTTTACTGGCGCTGGTGTTCGGTTTCTTCGCCTTCCGCTCACGGATCAAGGGCGTGTATTTCTCGATCATGACCCAGGCGCTGACCTTCGCCGGGATGCTGCTGTTCTTTCGCAACGAGACCGGGTTTGGCGGCAACAACGGCTTCACCAATTTCCGCAGCATCCTCGGTTTCGGCATTACCGAACCGGGCACGCGGGCGGTGTTGTTCGTGGCCACGGTGCTGCTGCTCGTGACAAGCCTGTACATCGGCTGGCGCCTGGCGCAGAGCAAGTTCGGCCGGGTGCTGACCGCGCTGCGTGACGCCGAGAACCGCCTGATGTTCTGCGGCTACGACCCGCGGGGGTTCAAATTGTTCGTGTGGGTGTTGAGCGCGGTGTTGTGTGGCCTGGCCGGGGCGCTGTATGTGCCGCAGGTGGGCATCATCAACCCCAGCGAAATGTCACCGACCAACTCCATCGAAGCCGCCGTGTGGGTCGCCCTCGGTGGGCGCGGCACGCTGATCGGCCCGCTGCTCGGCGCCGGTGTGGTGAACGGCATGAAGAGCTGGTTCACCGTGGCGTTCCCGGAATATTGGCTGTTCTTCCTCGGGGCGCTGTTCATCATCGTCACCCTGTACCTGCCCAAGGGCGTTATCGGCCTGCTGAAGAAATGAGGAACGTCATGCTGGAACCTATTTTCGACGCAGGCAGCGGCCGTGAGGCCATCGGCCTTGGCCAGGTCGCGGGCAAGGGCCTTAACACCCGCCATGGCACCATCCTGACCCTGGAAGACATCAGCGTCAGCTTTGATGGTTTCAAGGCGCTCAACAACCTGAACCTGTACATCGGCGTCGGCGAATTGCGCTGCATCATCGGCCCCAACGGCGCGGGCAAGACCACGCTGATGGACGTGATCACCGGCAAGACCCGGCCCAGCCACGGCACCGCCTGGTTCGGCGAAAACCTCGACCTCACCGGCATGAGCGAAGTGCAGATCGCCCAGGCCGGTATCGGCCGCAAGTTCCAGAAACCCACGGTGTTCGAAGCCTTGAGCGTGTTCGAAAACCTGGAGCTGGCGCAGAAGACCGACAAATCCGTATGGGCCAGCCTGCGTGCACGCCTGAGCGGCGAGCAGAAAGAGCGTATCGACGAGGTGCTCGACACCATCCGCCTGACCGCCTCGGCACAGCGCCCGGCGGGGCTGTTGTCCCACGGGCAAAAGCAGTTCCTGGAAATCGGCATGCTGCTGATGCAAGACCCGCAACTGTTGCTGCTCGACGAACCTGTGGCGGGCATGACCGACGCCGAAACCGAGTTCACCGCCGAACTGTTCAAGCGCCTGGCGGGCAAGCATTCGCTGATGGTGGTGGAACACGACATGGGGTTTGTCGGCTCGATTGCCGACCACGTCACCGTGTTGCACCAGGGCAGTGTGCTGGCTGAGGGGTCGTTGGAGCAGGTGCAGGAAAACGAGCGCGTCATTGAGGTGTACCTCGGTCGCTAACCCAGACAAGCACTTGCTTTATGTGGGAGCGGGCTTGCTCGCGAATGCGGTGTATCAGTCACTACACCTTTCACTGACCCACCGCATTCGCGAGCAAGCCCGCTCCCACAAGGGATTTGAGGAGAATTGGAAGATGTTGCAAGTCGAAAAATTGCACCAGTACTACGGCGGTAGCCACATCCTGCGCGGGCTTTCATTTGATGTGAAAGTCGGTGAAGTCACCTGCCTGCTCGGCCGTAACGGCGTGGGCAAGACCACCTTGCTCAAATGCCTGATGGGCCTGCTGCCTTCCAAGGAAGGCGTGGTGAACTGGGAAGGCAAGGCCATCACCACGTTCAAGCCGCACCAGCGCGTGTATGCCGGGATCGCCTACGTGCCCCAGGGCCGCGAGATTTTCGGGCGGCTGACGGTGGAAGAAAACCTGCTGATGGGCCTGGCGCGCTTCCCCGGTGCCGAAGCCAAGGAAGTCCCGGCCTTCATCTACGAGCTGTTCCCGGTGCTGCTGCAAATGAAACACCGGCGTGGCGGCGACCTGTCCGGCGGCCAGCAGCAACAGTTGGCCATCGGCCGCGCGCTGGCCAGCCGTCCACGCCTGCTGATCCTCGATGAACCCACCGAAGGCATCCAGCCCTCGGTGATCAAGGAGATCGGCGCGGTGATCAAGAAACTCGCCGAGCGTGGCGACATGGCGATCCTGCTGGTGGAGCAGTTCTACGACTTTGCCGCCGAACTGGCCGACCAGTACCTGGTGATGTCCCGTGGCGAAATCGTGCAGCAGGGCCGTGGCGAAAATATGGAAAGCGAAGGTGTACGCGGCCTGGTTACGATCTAATCTGTAGCGTCCTAACGATAAGCACAACGACATGAACCTGCCCTCTGCCCTGTTCACCCCCAGCTGGCACGCCGAGCTGAACCTCGGCTACGCCCGCTTCGGCGACACCACGCGCCCGGTGATGCGCCGCCACCTCGGCCCGCTGCGCGTGCAAAAACACCTGTACGCCGAAGGCCCCGAGGTGTGCCAGCACATCATCGTGCACCCGCCCGGCGGGATTGCCGGCGGTGACCGCCTGGACATCAGCGCCCACGTCGGCAGCGGCGCCTGGGCGCAATTGACCAGCCCCGGCGCGGCCAAGTGGTATCGCGCCAGCGGCCCGGCGTTTCAACAACTCGAGCTCACGGTTGAAGCCGGCGCGACCCTGGAATGGTTGCCCCAGGAAACCATCGTATTCAGCGCGGCCCAGGCCGAACTCACCACGCGCATCGCGCTGCAGGGCGATGCACGCCTGTTCTACTGGGACGTGATCGCCCTCGGCCGCCCGGCCAGCGGCGAGCGTTTTGACCTTGGTCACTTTCAATCGCACCTGGACATCCGCCGCGACGGCCAGTTGCTTTGGCATGAGCGCCAGCGCATTGTCGGCGCCGACGCTTTGCTCGACTCGCCGATCGGGCTGGACGGGCAACCGGTGTTTGCCACGTTGCTGCTCACGGGTGACATCGACCCCGACCTGCTGGAAACCTGCCGCACCCTGCCCCATGCGGTACGCGGCGACCTGACGCAATTGCCCGGCTTGCTGGTGGCCCGCTGCCTGGCCGCTGAGGCGCTGTTGGCAAGGGCATGGTTGATTGACTTATGGAAACTGTTACGCCCAGCCGTACTGGGCCGAGAAGCAGTTGCACCGAGAATCTGGAGCACATGACGATCCAAATGTGGGAATCGGTTTGTGTGGGAGCGGGCTTGCTCGCGAATGCAGTGTGTCAGTCAATGCATCTATTGCTGATCCACCGCATTCGCGAGCAAGCCCGCTCCCACACAAGCTCACTCAACATTTGATCTCGGGTGTATTTGAGAATGTATTGATGAAGGATCTTGAACCATGGACCTGACCCCACGGGAAAAAGACAAATTGCTGATCTTCACCGCCGGCCTGGTCGCCGAGCGTCGCCTCGCGCGTGGCGTGAAGCTCAACTACCCGGAGACCATCGCCTACATCTCCGCCGCGCTGATGGAAGGCGCCCGCGATGGCCGCACGGTGGCCGACCTGATGCACTTCGGCACCACCCTGCTCAGCCGCGAACAAGTGATGGAAGGCATCCCGGAAATGATCCCGGACATCCAGGTGGAAGCCACCTTTCCCGACGGCACCAAGCTCGTCACCGTCCACCAGCCCATCGCGTGAGGCACGGCCATGATTCGTGATGCACTTGAAAGCGACCTGCCGGCGATCCGCGACATCTACAACGATGCGGTGCTGAATACGACGGCGATCTGGAACGAGCACCCCGTGGACCTGGCTAACCGCCAAGCCTGGTTCAACGCACGCCAGGCGCAGCGCTATCCGATCCTGGTGTCGGTGGAAAACGGTGAAGTCACCGGCTACGCCTCGTTCGGTGACTGGCGGCCCTTCGAAGGCTTCCGCTACAGCGTCGAGCACTCGGTGTACGTGCGCAACGACCAGCGCGGCAAGGGCCTTGGCCCGCTGCTGATGCAAGCCCTGATCGCGCGCGCGCGCAGCGCTGGCAAACACGTGATGGTCGCCGCCATCGAAAGCGGCAACCAGGCCTCGATCCGCCTGCACGAGCGCCTGGGCTTCGTCACCACCGGGCAGATGCCGCAAGTGGGCATCAAGTTCGGCCGCTGGCTGGACCTGACCTTCATGCAACTGGCGTTGAACCCGGGTGCCGAGCCGCCCAAGGAGTGAGATCGATGAGCGCTACACAACTGCGTCGAGTCAATGCTGAAAGTTTTGCCCACTACCGCTTGGGCTTGATCGAGCTGTTGCTGGACGCGGTCAGGCACGGCGCGTCGGTCGGGTTCATGGCCGACTTCGACGAGGCCCAGGCCCGCAGCTATTTGAGCGGCGTGCAGGCGAGCATCGAAGACGCCAGCCTGTTGCTGTGGGTGGTGGTACGCGATGAACACGTGATCGCCAGCGTGCAATTGGCGCTGTGCCAGAAGGCCAACGGGTTGAACCGCGCCGAGGTGCAAAAACTGCTGGTGCACAGCAGCGCACGGCGCCACGGCCTCGGCCAACAGTTGATGAACACCCTGGAACTCGCCGCACGCCAGTACAAGCGCGGCCTGCTGTACCTGGACACCGAGGCCGGCTCACCGGCCGAAGCGTTCTACCAGTCGTTGCGCTACACCAAGATCGGTGAGTTGCCCGACTACTGCCAAAGCCCGGACGGGCGCTACAGCCCGACCGCCATCTACTTCAAGACCCTGGGGCAACCCTCATGATTCCTGGTGAATATCAGATCCAGCCTGGCGACATCGAACTCAACGTCGGCCGCCGCACCATCAGCCTGAGCGTGGCCAACAGTGGCGACCGGCCGATCCAGGTGGGTTCGCATTACCATTTTTTCGAGACCAATGACGCGCTGACGTTTGACCGCGCGGCGAGCCGTGGCATGCGCTTGAACATTC
Source organism: Pseudomonas sp. FP2335 (assembly GCF_030687535.1). Classification (NCBI taxonomy): domain Bacteria; kingdom Pseudomonadati; phylum Pseudomonadota; class Gammaproteobacteria; order Pseudomonadales; family Pseudomonadaceae; genus Pseudomonas; species Pseudomonas sp. FP2335. Next base: position 710,312 of record NZ_CP117437.1, on the reverse strand, counting down.
CGGCGGGGACGGCGGTGCGGTTTGAGCCGGGGCAGAGTCGCGAGGTGGAGTTAGTGGATTTGAGTGGGGGCCGGCGGGTGTTTGGGTTTGCCGGGCGGGTCATGGGTGATCTTTAGGGCCTCTTCGCGAGCAAGCCCGCTCCCACATTTTGACCGCGTTCGCTTGAACAACACCGATCCCATGTGGGAGCGGGCTTGCTCGCGAAAGCAGTCTCACATTCAACACAAATATTTCAGGGCAACCACATGAAAATCAGCCGCCAAGCCTACGCCGACATGTACGGCCCCACCGTCGGTGACAAGGTCCGCCTGGCCGACACCGAACTGTTCGTCGAAGTCGAACAGGACTTCACCGTCTACGGCGAAGAAGTCAAATTCGGCGGTGGCAAGGTCATCCGCGACGGCCAGGGCCAGAGCCAATTGCTCGCCAGTGAAGTGGTCGACACCCTGATCACCAACGCGCTGATCATCGACCACTGGGGCATCGTCAAGGCTGACGTCGGCCTCAAGAACGGGCGCATCCATGCGATCGGCAAGGCCGGCAACCCGGACATCCAGCCCGGCGTGACCATGGCCATCGGCGCCAGCACCGAGGTGATCGCCGGCGAAGGCATGATCCTCACCGCCGGCGGCATCGACAGCCATGTGCATTTCATCTGCCCGCAGCAGATCGAAGAAGCGCTGACCAGCGGCGTCACCACCATGATCGGCGGCGGCACGGGACCGGCCACCGGCACCAATGCGACCACCTGCACCTCGGGCCCATGGCACCTGGCGCGCATGCTCCAGGCCAGTGATTCGTTCCCGATGAACATCGGCTTCACCGGCAAGGGCAACGCCAGCCTGCCGGAGCCGTTGATCGAACAGGTCAAGGCCGGCGCCATCGGTTTGAAGCTGCATGAAGACTGGGGCACCACCCCGGCAAGCATCGACAACTGCCTGAGCGTGGCCGACGACTACGACGTGCAGGTGGCGATCCACAGCGACACCCTCAACGAGTCGGGCTTCGTCGAAACCACCCTAGCCGCCCTCAAGGGCCGCACCATCCACACCTATCACACCGAAGGTGCCGGCGGCGGCCACGCGCCAGACATCATCAAGGCCTGCGGCTTCCCCAACGTGCTGCCCAGCTCGACCAACCCGACACGCCCGTTCACCCGTAACACCATCGACGAACACCTCGACATGCTGATGGTCTGCCATCACCTGGACCCGAGCATTGCCGAAGACGTGGCCTTCGCCGAAAGCCGCATCCGCCGCGAAACCATCGCCGCCGAAGACATCCTGCACGACCTCGGCGCGTTCTCCATGATCAGTTCCGACAGCCAGGCCATGGGCCGCGTCGGCGAGGTGATCACGCGCACTTGGCAGACCGCCGACAAGATGAAAAAACAACGCGGCCCGCTGCCCGGCGACGGCCCCGGCAACGACAACTTCCGCGCCAAGCGCTACATCGCCAAGTACACCATCAACCCGGCGATCACCCATGGCGTGAGCCACATTGTCGGCTCCATCGAAGTCGGCAAGTGGGCCGACCTGGTGCTGTGGCGCCCGGCGTTTTTCGGTATCAAGCCGACCCTGATCCTCAAGGGCGGTGCGATTGCCTCCAGCCTGATGGGCGACGCCAACGCCTCGATCCCCACGCCGCAGCCGGTGCACTACCGCCCGATGTTCGCCAGCTTCGGCGCCTCGCTGCACGCCACCAGCCTGACCTTTATCAGCCAGGCTGCCCAGGACGCCGGGTTGCCCGCAGCCCTGGGCTTGAAGAAGCAGATCGCGGTGGTCAAAGGCTGCCGCGACGTGCAGAAAACCGACCTGATCCACAACGATTACCTGCCGGACATCGAGGTAGACCCCCAGACCTACCAGGTCAAGGCTGACGGCGTGTTGCTGTGGTGCGAACCGGCCGAGGTGCTGCCGATGGCCCAGCGTTACTTCCTATTCTGAGGCGTACGCCCCATCAAGCGGTCAGTCAGCCGGCGCAGGACGTTTTTGCGTTCCTCGCCGAGCTTGGCCATCTCGGCAAAATACTCGTCGTCGCGGATGTCCTGCAGGACCGCATACCGGTTAATCAATACCTCGCTCCTGGCGTTGACAGCCTCGAACTCAGCGGGAAACTCCGCCTGTACATAGTCGACCCAGAACGGTTGGTCGATGATGCCCTCGCGTAACAGCTCGCCACGCTCCAGCGCGACGACGCGCGTGTAGGCGTCTTCGATCATCGCGTCGGTGACGTCCGGTTCCCGGTACAACATGCCCGTCTGCCACGGCAGGTCCAGCCGATCGGCCAGCCGCGTGACATAGGCCAAATGAATTTCCACCTCATCGATACTGGGCACCGGGCGGCCCTGGGCGTCGACCTGCTGAATCAGGCCGCCCTCGCTGTCGTATTGGGGGAACGGGCGCCCCTGGTCGACCAGCTCACTCACCCGGGCATGGGCGATGCGTCCCAGCTCATCGAGCCGTGCCTTGCCCCTGGCCAGGTCCAACAGTTCCAACCGCTTCAAGTCAGGATTGGGCAGCAACAACGCCTCATGCAGCAGTACCTCGACCCCCATGGCATTGAACAACTGCGCCCCTGCATCGACACAGGTGGTGGGCGCCGCGGCCATCTGGAACAAGCGCTCGCGCAGGTCGGCACTACCCGCCATCGCCTCCAGCATGCGCCAGACCTTGGCGGTCAAGTCGATCTTGTACGCCTGCGGTCGTTGATCCAGGTGTTCGCCGAGCTTGCGGATTTCATCGAAAAACGGCTCGCTGTCCACCGCCTCTTCCAGGTCATTCCAGTCCATTTGCTTACTCAGCCACTGCTCCTGGGTCAGCCCACTCATCCAGTGCGCGCTGTCCTGGGCGCCGCGTGGCGGCAACCGTCGATCCGGGTCCAGGCCGACGGATTCGAGGTACAACTTGAGCTTGACGAGTACCTCGGGGGCCAGCCAATCCCGGGTCACCGCCGTCCTGGCCAGGACCCTTGCCCGCTCGGAACCGGGGGCAACGTCCGGGATGGCCGTGAGGCGGTTACCGGTCAGTTCCAACAGAAACTCCCGTGGCCGTGGGAAGGCAAATATTCCGACGGGCCACGCCTGCAAATCGCAACCCGACAGATACAGCCATCGCAGCCGTGGCATACGGCTGATGTCCACTGGCCTGGACAACGGGTTGCCCTGCAGCGCCAGCCATTCCATGCGATGCATGGCGCGGATCTGCAACGCAGCCTCCTGTGTGAGCACCACTGCGTTGTCGGACAGGTCCAGGCCTTCGATGTACCGCATGTCCGCACACACTTCGGGCAAGCGCGTCAGTTGGTTGCCCTCCAGGTTGAGGATGCGTAAGCGACGAAAAGCCGATAGAAATCCCGCCCCCTGATCGGTCAACCCGCACCCGGGCAAGTGAATGCTGGTGACATGGTCGAAGTTACCCGGCAATGGCGGCAGGGTTGCGATTTGTGCGCCCATCGCCGTGTCATTCAGACGTATCCGCTGCCCACGGTAGTTGCCCTGCACATCGACATCCCACTCACCGCTTTTGGCCCAGACCGCTTTAAGGGTGTCATACAGCCTGCGGCGGAGCCTGAGGGTCGCCCTGTCCCTGGGGCCGTCCACCAACCAGCGGCTCAAGACGCTGTCCAGTAGCTTGAACTCGGCTTCCAACGCCTTGAGCCAGCTGTCATCTTCCAGGTTGCGGCCGCGCAGGTACTCCTCCATCTGCGCGGGGTTGATGGTGCGGTAGAGGTTCCTCACGCGCTCTTCGATGATCCCGCGCCAAGTGCCGCGCCCACGCCCGCTGAGGGGATAGCCCAAACGGTTGTCGGACAGGCGTTGCGGCCACCTGAACCAGGGTTTGCGTACCGACTGCATACCGAGCACCTGGCGCAGCCGCTCGCGGGGCAGGGCCTTGGCGATCAGCAGGTTTTTCAGCTGTTCGCCCTGCCCGACATGGGGCAAGCCGATCGCGTTGCGGTGGGCGTCGGTCAATGCATGTTGCAGGGCCCCGTACAGACCGTTCACTCCATGCAACTCCTGACCCTGGGCATCGAACGCCTGATACTGCCCCTCAGCGACCCGCACCAGCGCCTTGTACTGCGCGGCATCCGCCGCACCGAAACTGGCACGCAATTGGCCCCCCAGGCTGCCTTCGAGCACCTCCAGGCGCAGGCCATCGTGCCAACCGGGAAGGTTGGCCAGGCTGTTGAGCACCAGGGCTTCGGTGTCTTGGTTGGCCAGGGCTTCGAGGTAGAGCCCTTCGTATGCATGTATCAGCCGCACCCGTTGCTGCAGCCGTCGCGCTTGTTCCGCCAACCGCAACGGCACCCGCACTCCGCGCGCCAAGGCCGCCTGCTCTGCCGGTGTGGCGTCGGCCAGCATCTCGCGCACCATCAAGCTCGGTAGCCCCTTGAAGTCACGCTGCACCAACTTCACCGCCGCGTCGGTCATCGGTTCGGCAGAGGTGTACACGCTGCGCATCAGGCGGGAGCGGCAGTAGTGCGCCCGGGCCTGCAACTGCTGGCGCAAAGCGGCGGTCCGCGACGGCACGTCGCGCCGCGTTTGGCGGCCCACGAGGGTATCGAGCTCGGCTTCGTCGAGGAATTCAACGATGCGCCGGGGTAATTGCCCGGTCATCAGCTCGCGGCGGCTGACCGTCAGGGTGTCCGCCGCGCTCGCCAGGGCGTCGCCGTACCTGACCGAGGCCTCGTACAGGCCAGCGTCCGCCAGTGCTTCGATCGCCTTGCCCGGCGGCCAGCCAGGCAGCTCGACGACCAGCGACGCCGCATAGCCGCACAGATCGGCGGGCAATAGGCCCGCACCGATCCCACGGGCCACTTCCATCGCAGCGTCGTAGGCACGGAACTGGCGAATCGTATCCAACAGCGCCGCCGGCACCGGTTCGCCGTCCACATGCAGGCGGCGCAGCACGTCTTCTTCTACGCCACTGACACGGCGGATCTGTTCCAGTTGCAGATCGCTGAACCCCTCCACCACCGGCCCCAGACGACGCATCAACGTCACCCCTTGCCAACTCAGGGGCTGCTCCAACTCGTGGTTCCAGGCGCCGTTGCCGTTTTCCACCAGTTGCGGTCGATAGGCATCGGGGCGACTGGGATGCTCGATGTAGTAACCCTCGCTCAGCGGGTCCTGGCGCACGCTGTAGCGCTTGCCCTCCAGGGTCAGAAAATGACGATCACCGACCTTGTGCAGCCCGCGCTCATCGCGAACCGGCTCACCGGGCAAAGGGCTCGTGTGCTCGTAGGCAGACAGGTCGGGGTTCCACAGGCGCGTCTTGCCGCTGGGCAATTGCACCGACTGCAGGTGTTCGATAAACGGCGACACCGTGAAGTGAAACACCGCCGCACCCGCCGCCAACTGCGCCAGGTTTTCCAGCACGTCGCTGATATGCGCCCAACCCGCCTCGCGGTCGCCCTGGCTGAGTTCGATCACACCGTCGAGCACTTCATAGAGCATCTGCCCGACCATCACCACCGACATCACCGCGCCCAATGGCGGTACGGCAATGGCCAGCAGGTTGACCGCGAACAGGCCGATATTCAGGTAATGCTGCAGGCGCAGGGCGCCGGCGGCCTTGTCGGCGTCGGCGGTGGGAATGGCCTGGGCGCGGCCGTCATCGAGCACACGCCGACGCATCGCGTCGAAGCGCTGCGGCCACAGGTCGAACTCGCCCCACATGCCGCCGATGGCGTCAGCATTGATATTGAACTCAGGGTCGGCGATCGGTACGCGCACCTGCGGTTGCGCCGCGCCGGGCAGGGAGTTGAGCGGTGCCAGCGACGGCGCGATGATCTTCGCGGCCAGTTTGCCCCACTCCGAACGCAGCCACTGCGCGGCGAACGGTTGCGGCGGCGCGTCCACCACCAGTTCGGTGAGACGACGGAAATAATGCGGCCGATCCTTGTAGGCAATGAACCGGCTGATAAAGCGCTGGTAGTCGTCCTGGCGGCCATTGCGGGTCTTGAGGCGCCGGCTCAGGTCATTCTGGAACTCGCTAAAGGAGGCATAGCGCTTGATGGGGTGATCGGGGTCATCGGGCAGATAGGCGATAAACCAATCCGAGTACCCGTATTTGACGCAAGGCTCGATGATCAGGCAATCGTGCAGGTGCAGGTTCATCAGACACGGCGTGCGGTACCACACCTGCTTGTCGCCGAGCATGATCGGGCGCTCGCCGGCGGCGACCCTGAGCAGCAGCGCATGGTCGTCGGCGCCGATATCACCCTTGAGCAGCGCGAGGAATGCCGCGGCCAACAGCGCGTCTTTCTGGTAGCGCAGGTAACGTTCGCGCAGGACACCTTCGGCCACAGTGTCCGACGGGTAGAGCAAGGCGTTGAGGTGGGCCTGGTAACGCGCGCCCAAGTCGAGTTGCCGGCACAACTGGACGAACGTGTCCAGGGGCATGGCAGTGGTGTCGCGCTCGAAGTGCCCGCGGGCGTCCGGCGCGGTGATAAACCCCGAGGCGACGTTGAAATAACCGGCGGCGGCCTCCCGCGCTTCGAAATTGTTCAGCGCCGCCTGCAACAGGGACAGGGTCTTGACCTGAAACCCCGCCGTGGCCACCCCGAACGCATCCTCGGCGGGGCTGTACAGGCGCAGCCAGGTGCGGTTCACATCCAGTGGGAAACCCGCGTCTTTGAGCGCCGCCTCCAACAAGGGTTGGCCGAAGGTCTGCACCGACTGCAGCTTGCCCAGGGTTTTCTCCAGCGCATTGAGCGATTCGCAACGCGCGTCCAGCAGAGCCTTGAGCTGTGCCTGCTGGGACTCGCTGCTCGCCGCGTACCATGCCGGCACCTGTGGCGACGTGTGCTTGAGCGCCTGCCGACGCTCGGGGGAGGATTGCACCAGGCAGGACGAGACCGCCTGGCGAATGAACGCATAATGCCGACCTTGCTCGCCAGGTCGTAGGGTTGGGGAATCAGGCATGGCATAACCAACTTTCAGGAGTGAAAGAAGGCCATCCTAGGCCGCGCGGTTTGGCGCGCGGCGCTAACTATCTACCCGCCGCCGTTCAGTCCAGGGGGTGTTCAAGCAGTTCCTGACGCGTCAGGCTTTCGATCAGGGCCGACTCTTCCACTGCCAGTTGTGCCTGCAAATCCTTGGCTTGGGCTTCATAGGTCGCGCGGCTGAGCGAGCCCGCTTCAGCCTGGTCATGCAAGACCGCCAGGCGTTCGTGGTAGGGCTTGCTGAGGGTGTCGAACTGCGGGCGGTATTTACTGGTGATGAAATCCTGCCAAAACTCCCTGGCCATCAACGCCTGGAACTCCTGCGGCGACCCGTTGAGCCTGAGCACCTGGGCCTCGGCCGCGTCGAGCATGGCCGGGGTGACCCGGCCCAGTACGGTAAACCGCGTCTGGTCGGGCTGCCCCGGTAGGTCCAGGCGCTGCGGCCCCTTGAGCCCCACGCGGTAGGCCAGCCGGATTTCCACTTCTTCAAGCTGGGCGATGCGGTGCTGTTTTTGCGCCGTCGACAGGCTCGGGTCCTGGTTGATCGCCGCAGTGCGCGTGGCGATATCGTTCAAGGCGATGCTCTCGACCTGATCCAGGCGAAACAACCCGCGGGACAGTTTCATCAACGCCGGCCCCTGGGCCAGGTCAGTGGCCTGCGCTCGCGCCCGCTCCACCAGGGTCATGACTTCCACATTGCTGAACGACAACGCGGCGCGGTCGCAGCAGGCGGCGCGTCCGGCCCAGTCGAACATGCGCTCGCGCAAGGCTTCGGACTCGGCCGTGTGCTCGGTGACGCTATCGATCACCTCCCACACCCGTCGCTGCAACTCCGCGTGGCCGACCCCGGCCTCCTGCAGGTCGTTCAACATCTGGAAAAAGCCGTCCGAGCCCGCCTGCCCGCGCAAACCTCGCCACTGGGCTCTACGGGCAATCACCTGAGCAGCGTCGAGACCTTGGGTCCAACGCTGGAACGGGGCGGACACAAAGTCTGCATCAAGAAGAGCGCTGCGCCTGCCGGCCGTGCTCACCAAGGCATTGGGCCGCTGCGCAGTGAGCAGCCCGGCCTCACGCAACCGGCCGGCATACGCGTTGACTTGCTGCAGCGTGGCGTCGGACAGCGGGTTGTCCGCGAGGAGGGTCACGCCGCTGATCCGCGCACTGTGCGCCAGGTCTTCAGGGGGCGGGTTGATCAGTGCTGCCGGAATGTCGGTCAGTCGGTTGTCACTCAGGTCGATACGGTCCAGCAACGGTTGCTCCCACAGCCCCGTGGGCCAGGTGTCGAGCCCGGCACTGTGCAGGCTCAATGACCGCATATCGCCAATGTTGCTGAAGTCCGGCGACATGCCCAGCGGGTTATTGTCCAACAGCAGCGCACGCAGGGTCACGCGCCCGGCCAGGATCTGCCGGGTCTGCGGCGTCAGGCGAAGCCGGTTGTTTTGCAGGCTCAAGCGGGTCAAGCCTTGCATATGCTCCAGCGCGGGGGGCAGCTCGCGCAGTCGGTTGTTGGACAGGTCCAGCCAGCGCACACCGCGAAAGTTCATCAGGAAGCTCTCCGGGGAAGTCTCCAGCCCCATGTTGCTCAAGTTGAGCGAGCCCACATGGCTGAAATCCGCCTCCAGGCTCGGCAGGCTGGGCAGTGGCAGACCGCTGAGGTCGAGCGCGAAGCCGATGGGCGTGCCGTCACGTGCGTTTCGCGTCGGCGCGTCACGCAGCCAGCATTTGACGATCAGCTCCCGGGCAGTGAAGCGTGCATCGCGGGTCGGGACGTTGCGCTGCAAACGGTCGCCACGGATATAACGCTGATGCGCCCCCCCTCCAGAAAAAGCCCAGGCATTGAGCTGTTCGTAAAGTCGATCGAATTCCTGCACCTGGAGCGTCAAATGGGCCTCGGCGTCCTCCCCCAAGCTCCAAATCAGCTCCCTGGCACGCATGTACGTCATGTCGGGGTGCATGTGCAGCACTTGCCGGATCATTGGCGATTCGACGCTGAAGGCGTCGGTGATACTACTGGTGAGCAATTCGGGGTGCTGCCGGGAGAGGCGCAGCCAGTAGTCGTCCACTTGGCGAGCCACCTCGGGTGGAAACGGATTGCCCGCGATCAGGGTCACGCCGTTGATGCGCACCCTCTGCTGGAAATCCTCGGGGGCCGGCTCCAGGTTTTCCCTAGGGATTGCGCGCAGCCGATTGAACTGCAAATCGAAACGCTGCAGGTTGAGCTGATCGCGCACCCCGGCTGGCCACTGCTCGATCCCGGCGTATTTCAAGTCCACGTATTTGAGCTGGGGCATGCCGCTGAAGTCCGGCGCAATCCCCAGGTTGTTGTGGGACAGGTCCACGTACTCCAGGCGTTCCAGCGCCGCCAGGCGGGCCGCGCTGTGCGCCGTCAGTCGCAAGCCATTGTTCTGCATCGACAGGTAGGTCAGCTCGCGCATGGCACCGATGGCCTCGGGCAATTGCTGCACGCCACTGCGGTCGAGCGTGAGCACCTTGAGGCCAGTGAAGTTACTCAGAAAGGTGTCCGCCTCGGGCGACCAGCTCATCGCGCGTATGACCACCGTCTGAACATGCCCGAAGCCGGCGGTGAGCGCAGGTAAACCATGGGGTTGGGCCGGGGTCAGGCGCAATTCGCTGCCCGTCTCGCGCCGCCAGCAGCGTTTGATTTGCTGGGCGACATAGCGCGCATTGCTCTGCGAGAGCGGCGAGGCATGACGAGTGCTGTGGACCCAGGCTTTGAGGTGCTGCTTGAGGTCGGCGTACTCGGTTTCCAGCCGCGTCAACTCACCGCGTACGTTGGGGCCCAATGACTCGATAAAGCCTGTGATTTGCTCATCGCTGAACGTACGAAACAGCCGGCGCACACGCACTTGGGGTGTACGCAGGGCATTGGCGGTACTCGCCAGCAATTGCGGCAACCCGCGACCGCCACCGAGCAGGCGCATCGCCGGGTCATAGGCGGGTTTGACGATGGGGTGTTCCAGCAGCACCGTGCGCAATGGCGCCCGTGGCAACGGCGTTTGCGCGATGGCCGATTTGAGCTCGGCCACGTTATTCACGCCCAGGGCCTGGCGCTCGGCGCTGCTCAACAGGTGCCACAAGGCCGAGTGGAAGTCGCGCCCGCCCGGGCTGTCGAATTGGCCATCCGCAGTCAGGATCAGGCTGCGCCGGGCGCCCGCGTCCGGGGAGCCGATGGCATCGAGCAGCTCACCGTCGGCCGAAAACTGGCGCAGCTCGATTCGCGAACCGCGCTGCCAGCCCGGCAAGGTTTCCAGCGTGCGCAGGGCCAGGCGCTGGGTGTCGAGGCCCGCCGATTCATCGAGGAACAGCCCTTCATAGGCGCGGGCGACACGGGTTTCCTGCTCCGCCCAACGCGCCCGCTCATCCAGCGTCTCGGGCAGCCGGCCGCCATTGCCCAGGGCCTGGCGCTCGAGCGTGCTGGTGCAGTCGAGCAGTGACCGGGCAACCGGCACCGGCAGTTTCGGGTACTGGGTCAAGAGCTGCTGGACTGCCGGATCGGCGTCCGGGTACAGCGCCCGGTAGCGCTCCTCAAGCAGCGCGTGCTTGAGGTCCGCGGCCTGCTGCGCCAGGTATCGGCGCAGCAGGGTCGCACGCTGGTCGATGCTATCGGCGGCAGTGCCGGGGATGTCCTTGAGTTCGGGGTCTTGGTCTTGCAGGGTGCGCAGCACCTCGGTCAGCCCTGCGCCATTGGCATCCTGCACGTGATTGAGCACCACTTGCGTACGCGGGGTAGCGGCCGGTGCCGGATCGTCCCAGAGCACCTCGCCGGTACTGCCCAACACCCGCAGCGGCTGGTTGCCGAGCAAGCCACGGCGCAGCATCAGGTCCAGTTGCGCGGCCAGGTCGGCCTGCGCGTAGGTGGCCGGGTCGGCACTGCCCAACTGTTCGATGAAGGTAGTCAGCTCCTGGTGCAGGCGAAAGCGCTGGAGGGAGTCGGCCAGCAGCAGTGGCGTGGGTTGCTGATCGGCGTGCACGGTGCGCAGGGTATCGGTGTCTATGCCGCTGGCCAGTTGCGCCTGCTGGCGCGCCTCGCTATTGAGGGACTGCACATCATGGCCTAGGCGCCTGAGCACGGTTGTGGCGTCCCAGGTCAGCGGTTCTTCGGCCTCGTGGCTCCAGGCACCCTGCTGGTTGTGTTCCAGCAAGGGCTCGTAGGCGTGCGGCCGGGTGGGGTGTTGTACGCGGTAATCGCCGCTGTCGACATCCTGCCTGACGCGGTAAAAATCGCCATCCAGGGCCAGCACTTTTTGCCCCTGGTGCTCGAACAGGCCCAGGGCATCAGGCTGGGCGTCCGGTGCCAGTTCGAGGTCGACCTTGTAGGGCGCCAGGTCCGGTTTCCATAAGCGCTGTTCACCGTTCGATAAAGTGACCGGCTTGAGTTGCTCGGCCACACGCGACACCTGAATGCGCGGCAGCACGTACGCGCCGGCGCCGATAAACCCCACGTTCAACGCCACGCTGGAAAAGTGCGCCCACATCGCGCGGATGTCGTCATTTTCAAAAGCCTCGATGCCTTCATACACCTCGTGGCACATCTGCACCGCTCCCACCGCCAGCATGATCGGCCCCAGGCCGGGCACCACGAAGGCGGCCAGGTTGAACACGCTGACCACCGCATCCAGATAGCTCTGTAGCCGCTCCTTGCGCGCCTTGCTGTCTTCATCGCCGGTAGGCACGGCTACGGCGCGAGCGTCGGCGCGGATTTTCTCGACCATCGCCCGGCGCAATTGCGGCCACAGGTTGCCCCTGAGGGTGACGTCGCCCAACGGCAGCTGGGCGGGGTTCGACCGCAATGGGAAATCGCCTTGCGCGTCCCTGTCCGTGGGCTGGTACAGCCGGTTGAACTTGCGAAAGAACTCACCTTGCTGGCGCACCGGAATAAAGCGGCTGAAGAATCGCCGGTAGGCGACGCTGTGCAGGCGCATCCTCAGGTCCGCCATGAACGCGGCGCTGTGCTCATACTCGCGTAACGGTTGTTGCGGATCGTTGGGCAGGTACACCACCAGGCGCTGGGGCGTGCCGGCGCCGGACCGGCTCGGCCCGATCAGCAGCGGGCCCACCAGCACAATACCGAATACCTTGAGCGCCTGGACGACCACCGGCCGGCCATCCAGGGTGATGGCCGGAGCATCGGCCAGCAGCTGTTTGAGCATGTCATAGACCGGCGCGCTGATGCCGGACGCCACTTGGGTACTGTTCGGTTTATGCGCATATTGCAGGTGCGCGATTTCGGTACTCACCGCCAGATGCTGGCGCTGGTGCTCTTCCAGTTGCCCCTCCAACGCCTCGCGCTCGCCGGGGTCGGCCGGTTGCAGGATGTCATTGATGTGTTGTTGGTAGCGCGTGCCCAGGTCGAGGTTACGGCAGAGCGTGGCGAACAGATGGGGGGCGATGGCGACGGCTTCGGCGCTGACCGTGGGATAGCGCACAATAATATCGCCGTCGTAGCTGCCCCATCGGGTGATGACCTGGCAATCGCTGCAACGCGGCGGCTTTTGCTCGGCGGGTTCGAAGTTGGCCAAGGCCGCTTCCAACAAGGAAATGCCACGGTATTCATGGTTCAGCGACGGGTCGTTGGTGCGGTCCAGCACCAGGAAGCCCCACAGGTCATCGCGATCCTTGAACGCATACTTGCGCGCGAAATAGACATTGCGCACATCCACATCAAGACCGAAGCGGCTCTTGATCGCGTCCTTGAGCGGCTGTTCGGCGAACTCGAAAATGTCGTTGAGGTTGCCCAGGCGGTTTTCCAGTTGGTTCAACGCCTGGCGAAAATGACGGTGTGCGCTCGACAACGCAGCGTGCTGCTGCGGCGTCGCCCGGCGATACCAGGACGGCAGATGCAGTTCGTAGTTGCCCAACTCGGCCTGGCGCGATGCCGGGGCCTGGGAAAACCAGGCCGGCACACGCTCCTTGAGCACGTCGTAATGAACGCCGCGCAGGTCGGCATTGAGGGTGCCGCCTTCGGCGGGCGGAGGTTGCAGGTCAGGCATGAGGGTCATCCATTAGGTGTGAAAAGACCCTCAGCCTACTGAGCCTGTGCGCCGAAAAAGCCTGACTATGTACCCCGTGCTCGCTTCACGGGAACAAGGCCTTGACCATGTTTTCGGTGTAGCGGTAATTCAGGCGCAGCTCGGCTCCCGCGGGGATATCTTGCGACGCCCACAGCGTATTGAGCAGCAGGTCCTTGGTCACCGTGCGGGCATTCGGCCCCATACCCAGCAGCATCTCGACCTCCACGGCAAAGGGTATGTTCTTGAGGTTGTACCCCTCGCTCGCCTGGCGCACCGGTTTGCCCTGGGCGTCATACTCAAACAGCGTATTGATCCTTGAGAGGATGTTGTCCCCCGTCTGAACGATCGGCTTGGTGACGAGCGCACCGCCCTCAACCACCCGGCGACTGCCCACGGTCATGGCGAACGTGTGCCCCTCAGTACCCTCGACTCCCGCGGGCAGTACAGTACCGCCGTAGACCCCGACGATTTCGCCTTTGGCGATACGCCGGTTGGCCACCACCGTGATTTGCCCCACCAGTGCCTGCTCCCCCGGCGCCTTCATATCCGCCGGGGTGAACGTGCGCACTTGCAGTTGCTCGTCATACAGCCTGGCCACGTCCTCGTACCCGCCGAACCGGATGTAAGGCTTGATCTGATCGGAGCTGTACTTGACCCCGCCGATTTCGACGACCTTCTCCAACTGGGTGATGCGCATCGCTCGGCCCTGGAAATCGCGCAGCGGGTATTTACCGTTGTTGACGCGGTTGTAGGTGCCCGGCAGATTGCGCGTGGTCGCGAAATGGTCGGCGCGGCGCATCGCAGCGCGTTCCTCGGCGGTGTAGGGGGCGGCCGGCATGGATTCCGAGGCCACCTCGAACTCATCGTCGGAGCGATCCGAGGCCGATGCAAATTCATCATCGGACGGCGTCGTCAGGCCCCCGCCGAGCGATCCCCGGCGCCGCCACACGCCGTTGATGTCGGGTTTGGCGAGAATCCCACTGCTGACCAGCGCTTGCGGATCATTCGGTGCAGCTACCCGCAACACATAGTGCAAGCCATCCCCGGCATCCGGCATGCTCGCCACGAAATAGGTCTTGCCGTTGAATGAGATCGCCCGGCCCTCCGCACGCGGCATGCGGTAACCGCTGCCACGGCTGGAGCCAGGCAGCGCTTCCATACCGGACGCACTCACCGGCGCAGACAACGCTGCCACCTCCTGGCGCGACAGCTCCAGCAGTTTCTGGTTGCGCTCAATCGCCCGCTCCACCTCCAACGCCTGCAGGGCTTGGGCGTAAGCCTCCGTGGAAATGTCCGGATGCTCATCCTCGATCTGGTTCTGCTTCTGCGCGGCGCGCTGCTGCAGCGCGCTAAGTTGATCGGGGTAGAGGTCTTCGAGGTAGCGCACCCAATAGTCGCGGGCAATCAGGTCGTCATAAAACGCCTCGGTCGTTTCCCGTCGCTCCACTTCACGCAAAGCCTGGGAGCGGGCTTCGCCATCGATGGGCGTACTGTAGCGCATATAGTGGGGCTGGCCGGGCAACGGCAGACCGTCGCGCCATCCATGGGTCAGGCCGATGCGGTAGCTCAGGCGCACCTCGGCGGGGTCGTGGCTGGTCCTTGCACGTTCATGCGCCAGGCGCTCCACCTGGTCCAGGCGGAACAACTGGCGTGACAGACGCAGCAGCGCCCGCCCGCGGTGCTCCAGGCCCGGCGGCACATCGCGCAAGGCGTTGTACTCGAAGACTTTCACCTCCAGCTCGCTGAAGGCCAGCGTGCGCCCGTCCGCACAGGTGCCGTGGGTACGCGACATGCTGAACAAGGTTTCACGCAGTTCGGTATCGCGCTCGGCGGCTTCCAGCACACTCCACACACGACGCGTGAGGTCGGCGCGAAACAGGCGGAATTCCTGGGTGTCCTGCAGGGTCTGGAGCAGGTGGAAGAAGTGCACGTTATCCGGCTCGTTGGCCAGCCGCTGCCACAACGCGCGATAGTCGGCGACGTCCGTGGTGGGGACGGGGGCCAGCCAGGGCGCCAGTTGTCCGGGAATCGCCTCGATGGTCTCTGGCTCGATCACTTCATCAGGCGCGATTGGCTGTTCGATATCCGACCCATCATCGTCACTGTGCTCGCCCATTTCATCCCGGGCATAGCCCAGCGCAGTGTCACGGCCCCGGCGCTCGGCGTATGCCCTGAGTCGCTCCAGACTCTCGCGGGACAAGTCGGGGTTCATGCTGAGGTCGGTGCCCTCCATCAAGGTGTCATGTTGGCCGTCCAGGGCCTGGGCCGGGATCGAGGTGATCTCGTTACCGCTCAGGTCCAGGGTGCGCAGGCGCGGCGCCTGCAACACTCCGGCGGGCCAGGCCTGCAGCAGGTTATGGCTGAGGTCGAGTGCCTCCAGGTTATCCAATCGCTCGACGCTGAAGGCTGGCAGGTTGTTGTAGCCCAGGTCCAACGAGCGCAGGTGCGCCAATTGTCGCAGTGTGGGGTACAACGGTTCGGGGTCGGTCAGGTCCAGGGTCGCCAGGTCGAGTTGCTCCAGGCGCGGCATGCCCGACACGGCCCGGGGTAGCTCGGGCAGGTACTGGCCGTTAAGCGTGAGCCTGCGCAGCTCGGTAAACGCCTGTAGAAAATCGTTGGAGCCTTGGGCGGTGATGCGCACGCCCGTCAGGTCCAA
Source organism: Pseudomonas sp. FP2335 (assembly GCF_030687535.1). NCBI lineage: Bacteria > Pseudomonadati > Pseudomonadota > Gammaproteobacteria > Pseudomonadales > Pseudomonadaceae > Pseudomonas > Pseudomonas sp. FP2335. The sequence continues at coordinate 694,676 of NZ_CP117437.1, read as the reverse complement.
GTGCTGCACATGGGAGAAATCACCCGGCAACCCTGGCAGGTCACCCAGTTGCAGGCCGCTGAAATCCAGGCTGGCGAATGGTCGCACGTACCCGCCAGGCACGCCTTGGCGCCAGCATTCGACGATCCGCGTCGCCGCCAAGGCGCGCCCCTGTGAGGAGATCTGCCAGCCTTCGCCCGACGTTTGGCGTACAAATACCCAGCCGTTGAGCTCGACGGTCAGCGCGTCGAGCGTCTGGTTCCATTGGCGCAGCCTTGCCTCCATCACGGCCTGCGACAGCCCCTGGCGCTCCAGCTGTTCGAGACCTTGGCGCAGTTGATCCGCCGAGAAGTCCGGGCATAGCCGTTGCAGACTTTGTGTGCGCCACAGCGGGCCTTCGCCGTCCGGTAGCGCCGGGGCCAAGGGCAGCAGGTGGCGGGCAACCGACGTAGCGGTTTCCTGTGGCGCAAACTCGGTAGACGACTCTGCTTGCGCGGCAAATCGCGCCAACGCCCCCTCGGGCAGGCCACGGTTGCGTTCGACGCGCTGCAGGGCTTGGGTCAGCGCAGTCTGCGCGGTTTCATCCAACGGCGCCCCCAGCAGGTTGAGGCTGAGCACCAGCTCGTCCCGGGCCAGCGCCGCCGGGGCCAGCGAGGTCACTGCAGAATCGCGCAGGTCCAGCCAGCTCAACTGGGCAAGCTGCTCGACCCCCGTGGGCAAGGCTTGCAGGGCGCTGCCACCGAGGTTCAATGCTTGAAGCCGATCCATGGCGCTGACATCCAGACGGGTCAACGGGTTCTTGCCCAGGTCCAGGGTTTCCAGCAGCGACTGGTCAGCGGCGGCCAGCGGCAGTTCGCCCAAGGCGCAGTCGCTCAGGTCGAGGTTGCGCAGTTGGCCGAACCCACGGATAAACCCGCGCAACGACTCTAGGGGCGCGCGCAACCCACGCAGGTTCAGGGTTTGTATATGGCTGAAGCCTTGTGCAGGTAACGGCGGCATCTCCAGCACCGACAACGCGGGCAGTTCGAGGGTTGTGGCGTAGTGCGGCGCGTTGTAGCGCTGTAGCAAGCCGTCGTACCAGGCATTGTCGATGGCTTGCGCCGCCCGCATGCGCATCAGGTGATCTGCCGAGTAGGTCTGCGGGCCTTGCCATGTGGCCAGGTCCGCGCTCAAGGCAGCCTGTTCCGCACTCAGCGCCTCGATGGCTTGGAACCTGGACCGAGCACCTGTCCACCGGACCAGAAACGCTTCCTGCAGTGCCGCTGAACGTGCCAGCGAGCGTGAATAGTCGACCATCATGTTGTTCCGTGTGCCGAGCCGAGTCAGTTCAGCCTGACAGTACTCTCGCACCATTTCTTCCTGGTCGACCCAGTGCTCGGCCTGCGCCTGCACGTACTCATAGGCAGCACGGAATTGTTCGGGATCAAGCCGTGACCAGTCCAGCGACAAACCGCGCCACAGACGCTCATGCCCAGGCGTGAGCAGCTCGGGCGGCAAGCTGCGCACCGACATACGCTTGAAGTCCACTCGCTCAAGATGGGGCAGCCTCAGCAGTTCTGCAGGAAGCTCGGACAGGAAGCCCCCTGACACCCGCAGATAGCGCAATTGGGTAAAGCCGCTGAAGTCCATCTCCTGGTTGAGTTCCATCACATTCTGCAGCGTCAGCGAGCGCAGTTGGGTCAACCGCTGCAGCTTGGCGACCTGGGTATCGACGAAGGCCGGCGTCGATATATCCCGGGTGATTTTCAGCTCCGTGAGCGCCGACAGGTTCAGCAGCGCATCGGGCACTCTGCGCAGGTCCGAGCTAGTCATCCTGATCTCAAGGTTCTGCACGTTGGAGAACGTTGCCAACAACGGCTCCACGGTAGCGTCCGTTAACCCTGCACCGCCCACCACCAAGTGTCGCACGTGGGAAAAATCAGCTTCCAGCGGCGGCAATGGTTCATTGAAAAACAGCTCCAGCCGGGCGAACTGTGGATCCTCCGCCAACGGTGCTCGCTGCCAACTGCCTTTGATCGCATCGGCCACCCCGCCTCGTCCCAATACCCAGAGATTCCTGCCGGTGAGCGATGGCTGCTGTGCGCCGGTCCATTGGTCCAATGTCGACTCCAGGGCCTGCCATTCGCGCTGGCGATTGTTGAGCAGGTGGACGATGTCCCGCTCCGATTTTCCACTGAGCATTTGCCGGAGGATAAACCCGTTGGCCTGATCATCTGTCAATCGCGTGTACACCGCCTGCACCCTCGTCGTCAGGTCCGGCGACGCCCCTGCGCCCCGTCCACTGGCCGGGTACCCCACCAGTTTGTCAGCGATGCGCTGCGGTGGCCGGAACCAGGGCTGTTGGTGAAGACGCCCGGTGACGATCCGGGCGGACGCCAGGCGGTGCTCTAGCGCGTGATCGCGGATCAGGCGCTGCAACCTTGCGTGCTCGCCCACATGGGCAACGCCGAGGGATTGGCGCGCTTCATCCGGCAAGGCATGCATGAGCGACGGGAAGAAATTGTCACCGTACGCCGGCACGCTGTTGAGGGCCTCGCCCCTTTCATCAAACGCCTGGTAGGTGGGCCCGCGCTTGACCAGGTATTTGCGCTGGGTGGCCGCCTCGCTGCCGATCCCGTCGAGCAAGGTCCCGGCCATGTTGCCCTCACGCACCTCCAGGCGCAGGGTCGACGGCCAGCCGGGCAGGTCGGCCAGGGTTTGCAACGCCAAGTGACGGCTGTCGGCCGAGGCCATGTTCTCTCCGGACAGACCGGCAAAGGCCCGTGCCAGTCGTCCCTGCTGGGCGTACCAACGGCCCTGCTGCAACAGGTGCAACGGCACTGTATTGCTGGCCTGCATGCGCGCGACTTCCTCTCCATCGGCCTGGGCCAGCACCGCTTGCGCCGCCGGCTCGCTGAGCCCGGGGCACTCGCGTTGCAGCCGGGTGACCCACGGCGCGTGCGGCTCGGTGCCGTTGTAGAGGCTGTCGAAGATCGCCGGTTTACGGGTGCGGGCAAAATCGGCCAACTGCTTGCGCAACTCCTGGGGCCTGGCAGCCACCACGCGCGCTGGCTCACCGCCCAGCATGCCGGTGATTTCCGCTTCGTCCAGTTGGGCCAGGATGCGCTGGGGCAACTCGCCACTGAGCACATCGGCGCGGCTCACGCGGATCGCCGGTTTGCGCTGGCGCAGGCCAACCAGACGCTCAACCCCGTACTGGATCGAAGGCCCCGCCAACTCAGGGCCTTCGAACACTTGCAGCACCCGCCCCAATGGCCAGCGCGGCATTTGCGTGACCAGGGGCAGGCTGTAGAAATAACGGCCATTGATCGGCTGCGCGCCTTCCAACTGCTCGATCACCTCCTCGACGCCGCGGTCGGATTCGAACAAACGCAACGCATCGACCAACGCGGGCGGCGGCAGGGCATTGTCCAGGTGCATTTTGCGCAGGGCAGCCTCATCGACACCGCTGATGTCGGCGGCCCTGAGCAGCGTTTCGTCGCTCAAGCCCTCGACCGCTGGGCCCATGCGCCGCAGCGACGTGAGACGATCCCAGTGTTGCGGACGCTCCAGGGCCAGGCGCCAGGCACCGGCGCCATTGTGGCTGAGCAGTGGCTGATAAGCCTCGGGATCGCTGGGGTGGCGGATACGCCAGCGCTGCTGCGTTTCGTCCCACGCCTGTTCGTAGACCTTGCCGTCGAGACGGATGTAGGTCTTGCCATTCAACCGGAATTGACCTTGCGCGTCAGCGTCGCCCGGCAGGCTGACGGCCTGTTCATAGCCCTTGAGGTCCGGTTTCCACAAGCGTTGTTCGCCACTGGGCAAGGTCACCGGTTCAAGGTTTTCGATCACCGGTTGCGCCTTGACCGACGCCAGTTTGGCCAAGCCTTTACCGACCCCCGCCGTGACGGCGAGGAAGGCAAGGTTTTGCGCCACGTCCAACAAATGCGCCTTGGCCGCCTGGCGGTCGCCTTCGCTCCATTCGATCGCGCCCGCGAAACTTTCGTACAGCAGTTGTGCGGCCATCACCCCCATCATCAACTCGCCCAGCACCGGCACGAACATCGACACGGCGGTGAACAGCAGCATGCCGATGTTGAGCAGGCGCGCGAGTTTTTCCGAGCGCACCCTGGCATCTACGTCCGCCGTCGGCACAGCGTGGGCACGGGCGTCGGCAACCAGCTTGGCGCGATGCTGGTCGAACAGGTAATCCCACAGGTCCACGTTGTCAGCCCAGAGACCATGGCCTGCGCGTGGGATGTCCCGGGGAGCCAGGAACGGGTCGGGGTTCGCTTGCCTGGGCGGTGGCGAGCCAGGCGGCAGATGGCGCAACCCGGTAAAAATGGCAAACGGATTGACGCCCTTGGCAATCTCATTGAGCAACGGTGCATAGCTCGCCACTTTATGGCTGAACGACGGATCTGGCGCGGCTTTCGTCAGTTGCCTGAAGTAATCAGGCAGGTCGGCATACGCGACGAAACGGCTGAAAAAGCGTTGGTAGGGCGTCGGGCTGCCGTCATCCGGGGCCTTGGCATCGCGCTCGGTAAAGCGCTGCTTGAACGCGCGGTCCATGGTCGAGGCGCTGTAGCGTTTGAGCGGTGCGTAGGGGTCGTGGGGCACGTAGAGGATCCACTCGTCGGTGTACCTGTACTTGTCACTGATCACGAACAGCACGCAGCCGGTCATGCGGTGCTTCATCAGGCTCAGGTCGCAAAACCACACCGGTTTGCCGCCCAATCGTGGAAACCGCTCGCCGTCGGCGACCGCCAGCAGCATGCGGTAGTCGTCGGGTTCGATGTCCTTTTTAAGCAGCGCCATTTCTGCGGCCGCGCGCAGTGCCGCTTTCTGTGCGGTGGTGAACTTCTCGCGCAGTACAGTGCGGGTGACTGCGTCTTGGGAATAGAGGTAATCCTTGAGGTAGGCCTGGTACTGCGCACCGATGTCGAGGCTGCGGCACAGGCTGGTGAATTGCTTCACGCTAATGCCTGTTGTGATGGCCTTGAACGTGCTGGCGGTGTCCTGCTCAAGAAACCCGGAGGACTCATGAAAAGCGCCGCTTTCGCACTCCGCGGCTTCGAAGTTGTGCAACGCGGCCTGCAACAACGGCAGTTTCAACACCTCATAGCTGGCAATATCGATGCCGAGAACACCCACTTCGACAGCCTGCCTGAGCTGCAAAAACGTCGTGTTGACGTCGAGGGTGACGTTGAATTTCTCCTTGAGGGCATGAACCAGCAGCGGCTCGGCAAAGCGGTCGATGCCTTGCAGGCCGGCCATGGCTTTATCCAGGCGCGTCTGGGTAGTGAATGCAGCGCGAGTTTGCGTGTGCAGGGCCTGGCGCTGCGCCGCCGTGGCGTGTCGGTACCAAAGGGGGGGCTGGGTGGGACTGTCCCTGAAGGCGGCCAGGCGTTCGGGTGTGGCATCGACCAGCCAATCGGGGATCGACCGTTCGATGAAGTCGCCGTGCAGGCTGCGGGAAATCGGCGGATGCGCCGGCGCCGTGGCCGGCGCGGCAGAGGTGAGATCGGGCATGGCTTAGCTCCTTGGATTGGGAGCGTCAGCACACCATGCCCGACGGAGCAGCCCGCGCTAGATAGTTAGCGCGGCGCTCGATGCCTCAGAAATTCTCGCGAGGGTTGAACGCGGCTTTTTTAGCCAGTTCCTGCCACAGGGAGACTGTCTCGTCGTCGGCCGTCTTAGGCATCACGGCCTTGAGCTGGATAAACAGATAACCGCGTTGCCCGCTCTTGTTCAGCAACCCATGGCCCTTGGCACGCATGCGCTGGCCGTTCTGGCTGCCGGCAGGCACCTTGAGGTTGATCTTGCCGGTGAGGGTCGGCACCGCAACTTCCGCACCCAACGCCAACTCCCACGGCGCCAGCGGCAGGTTGATGATCAGGTTTTCGCCATCGACCTCGAACTTCGGATGCGGCGCGAACTTGATGATCAGGTACAGATCACCGTTGGCACCACCGCCAATGCCCGGGGCACCCTGGCCCTTGAGCCGAATGCGCTCACCGTCGGCGACGCCGGCGGGGATCTTCACGTTCAGGCTCTTGGTGGTGTTGCTCACATGACGGCCCGAGGCGTCGTATTGCGGCACCTGGAAGCTGATTTGCTTGGACTCGGTAGAGAGTGTCTCTTCCAGGAACACCGACAGCTGCATCTCCACGTCCTGGCCCTTGCGCCCGGCAGGACGGCGCTGACCGCCGCCGAAACCGTCGCCGCGCGAACCGAAGATCGAGCTGAAGAAGTCCGAGAAGTCCTCGCCGCCGCCACCGCCGCCAAAGCCGCCACGGCTCTGCCAGCCCGGTGGCCCCTGGAACGGTTGGCCATGCTGGCCGTATTTGCGCAGCTCGTCGTATTCGGCGCGCTTGTCGGCGCTCTTGAGCGCTTCGTAGGCTTCGGACGCGTCCTTGAACTTGGCTTCGGCGTCTTTTTCCTTGCTTACGTCGGGGTGATATTTACGCGCGAGCTTGCGGTAGGCCGCCTTGATTTCCTTGTCGTCGGCCGTCGGCTCTACGCCCAATATCTTGTAGTAGTCTTTGAAATCCATCGGCGGTTCACCATCCTTAATCGAGATCGCACAGCCCGGGGCACAACGTGCGCAGCTTTGCACCTGTTGAGTCTTGTGGCCAGGGGGTGCGTCAAAGTGTTATCGGCATTCACCGTATGCAGCAGATGTGGGGGCGAATCCCGCACTTTCAAGGCGTATTTACAGATAGCCGGCCTACGCATCCGCCGCCGACTGGCATACACTGCGCGGCCGTTTTTCGACCGGAACCCGATAGACATGAACAACCCATCCCCAGCCCGTGCCTGCGGCATCGACTTTGGCACGTCCAACTCCACCGTCGGCTGGATCCGCCCCGGCGAGGAGACGCTTATTGCGCTGGAGGACGACAAGATCACCCTGCCGTCGGTGGTGTTCTTCAACTTCGAGGAACGCCGCCCGGTGTACGGTCGCCTGGCGCTGCACGAGTACCTGGAAAACTACGAAGGCCGCCTGATGCGCTCGCTCAAGAGCCTGTTGGGTTCCAAGCTGATCAAGCACGACACCAGCGTGCTCGGCACCGCGATGCCGTTCACCGACCTGCTGGCGCTGTTTATCGGCCAGCTCAAGAGCCGCGCCGAAGCCAACGCGGGCCGTGAGTTTGAAGAAGTGGTGCTGGGCCGCCCGGTATTTTTCGTCGATGACGACCCGATGGCCGACCAGGAAGCCGAGAACACCCTGGTGGACGTGGCGCGCAAGATCGGCTTCAAGGACATTTCGTTCCAGTACGAGCCCATCGCGGCCGCGTTCGACTACGAGTCCACCATCCAGAAGGAAGAGCTGGTACTGATCGTCGATATCGGCGGTGGTACGTCTGACTTTTCCCTCGTGCGCCTGTCGCCGGACCGCCGCCACAACGACAACCGCCAGAGCGACATCCTCGCCACCGGCGGCGTGCACATCGGCGGGACCGACTTCGACAAACAGCTCTCGCTGAACGGCATGATGCCGCTGTTCGGCTACGGCAGCCGCATGAAGAGCGGCGCCTACATGCCCACCAGCCACCACATGAACCTGGCGACCTGGCACACCATCAACTCGGTGTACTCGCAAAAGTCCCAGTTGGCCCTGGGCAGCATGCGCTACGACATCGAAGACACCGGCGGCATCGACCGCCTGTTCAAGTTGATCGAACAGCGCGCCGGGCACTGGTTGGCCATGGAAGTGGAAGAAACCAAGATCCAACTGACCCACGAAGACAGCCGCCACGTCGCGCTGGACCGCATCGAACCAGGCCTGAGCGTAGACCTGAGCCGCGCACTGTTCGAGTCGTCCATCGATACCTTGCTGGAGCGTGTGCGCGGCAGCGTGACGCAGTTGCTCAACGACGCTTCGGTGAGCGTGGCGCAGGTGGACACGGTGTTCTTTACCGGCGGTTCCAGCGGGATTCCGGCACTGCGCCACAGCATCTCGGCGATGTTGCCGAAGGCGCGGCATGTGGAAGGCAATATCTTTGGCAGTATCGGCAGTGGTCTGGCGATTGAGGCGAGCAAGCGGTACGGCTACTGAGTTTTAGCTGAAAGACTGCGGCGCGCCCTTCGCGAGCAAGCCCGCCCCCACATTTACGGTGTTTACACATTTAGACTTGTGAACACAGTCAGCGTGGGAGCGGGCTTGCTCGCGAAGAGGCCAGCCCAGGCAACACAATCCTTAAACCATCCCCCCAAGCTTCAGCTCACTTTTGAGATACGCATAATAAATCGGCCCCGCCACCACACCGGGCAAGCCGAACGCCGCCTCGAACACCAGCATCGCCAGCAACAACTCCCACGACTTGGCACTGATCTGCCCGCCGACGATCCGCGCGTTGAGGAAGTACTCGACCTTGTGGATCACGATCAAATAGCCCAGCGCCGCCACCGCCACCCAGATCGACAGGGACAGCGCGACGATGGTGATCAGCGTGTTGGACATCAGGTTGCCGATCACCGGCAGCAGGCCGAGCAGGAAGGTCAGCACGATCAGGGTTTTGGTCAGCGGCAGGTGAATCCCGCACAACGGCAACACCACGGCGAGGAATACGGCGGTGAAGGCGGTGTTGAGCGCGGCGATCTTGATCTGGGCGAAGACGATGTTGCGAAAGGCCTGGACCAACAGGTGCAGGCGGTCGAACAGCGCGGCGGCAAGGGGTTTGCGTTTGGTCAGGTCGGGCACGCGCTGTAGGGCGATGATCGCGCCGAGCACCATGCCGATCAGCAGGGTGACGAACATGTGGGCGGCGTCTTTGCCGACCAATTGCAGTTCGCTCAGGTGCTTGCTCATCCAGTCGCCGATGGCCACGCGGAATTCGGCGGCACTGGCGGGCAGGTAGGCGTCGATAAACGGCGGCAATTGGCCGCGTGCGCGATCAACCACGCCCATGAATTTGTCGAGGGAAGCCCCGGGGTTTTCCGCTTCGTGGAGCAGGAAGCTGATGGCACCGGCAAAAATCAGGGTCAGCACGCTGACGATCAAAGTGCCGAGCAAGGCCACCGCCAACCAGCGCGCACGCCGGCCTTCGATCAGCCGTTGCAGTTGGGGGGTGAGCATGTTGACCAGTTCATACACCAACAGGCCGGCCAACAGGCTGGGCAGCAGCTTGAGCGGCAGCACCAGCAGCAAACCGCCGAAAATGATGATGTAGCTGGCCAGCAACAACACAGGACGCTGAGAAAACGTTGGCATACAGCCTCAAAACAAACGGCGTTAAAGGATGGGCAGTCTGCCAGCCTTGAGGGAATCAAGCGAGAGCTCTGAAAATTGTGAACACCGTCAATGTGGGAGCGGGCTTGCTCGCGAAAGCGGTGTATCAGTCGCCAGATTTGTTGACTGACCCACCGCTTTCGCGAGCAAGCCCGCTCCCACAGGGTATGTGCGCTGTCAGTTGCCTTTGAGGCAAGTGCTCATAAAGGTCTTGCGCGCATCGCCAGTCAGCGCCTTGGTCTTCGCCGAGGCATTGCAGTCTTTCATCTTCTGCTGCTGCGGCGTCAGGGTCTTGGCGTCATTGGCCGCCGGGGCCGACAGGCAGGTTTTCATGAACGCCTTGCGTTCGTCACCCTTGAGGGTCTTGGTGGTGGCTTCGGCGTTGCACGTGGTCATTTTGTTCTGCTGGGCGGTGGCGGCAAAGCCCTGGGAACACAGCAGCAGGCCCATCATCAACAACGGAATTCGCAGCATCTTCATGGAGTTTTCTCCCTGTTACCGTACCGAGGGGCACGGCCTACCCTGCAGTGTAGTCAAACCCTGTTACATCTTCACCCACCACGAATCGTGGTCCGCCGGTACTGCTCCGGGGTGCAACCGGCGTGGCGTTGGAACATCGCAATAAAGGCCGAGGCAGTGCTGTAGCCCAGGTCGAAGGCCACGTGTTGCACGCTGTGTTCGCTGTTTAGCGCCTCGATAGCCGCAAGGTAGCGCAGACGCTGGCGCCATTCGCCAAAGCTCATGCCCAACTCGCGCACGAACTGGCGCGCCAGGGTGCGTTCGCTGACGTGCACGTGCGCCGCCCAGTGGGCCAGCGGGCGGTTGTCGCCGGGGTCGGCCTGCATGCCTTCGAGCACACCGAGCAGGCCGGGGTGGCGGGCGTAGGGCAAGAAACAATTGTGGATCGGCGCCTGCTTGAGTTGGTCCACCAGCACCTGGGCCAGGCGGATGTCGGCTTCGCTCTGCGGGATGTTCACGTCGCGCCGGGCGAAGTCGCTGAGGATCGCCTTGAGGATGTCGCTGATCGCCAGGGTGCAGGGTTGCTGCGGCAGTTGCGCGCAGAGCGCCGGAGCCAGCCCCACCGAGTGGTAGACAATCGCCTAGGCGTTGTAAGAACTGTGCTCGGTGTGCGGCGGCACCCACACCGCGTACTGCGGTGGCGACATAAAGCGATTGCCGGCCACTTCCATACGCATCACGCCGCTGGCGGAGTAATCCAGCGAACCCCAGCCGTGCCGGTGCGGGGTGCATTCGGTGTCGGGGGCAAAATCCGAATAGCGGAAGTACACCGGGCTCGGCAGTTGGGGGAAATCCGGGAGGCGTACGTTGTGCTTGGCCATGTTGTCTGGATACATCAGTCATTTGTCCGGATCGCAGTATAGGCTGCGATCCAGACAAGGGATAATCGCCCCTCATCAACACACCTGGTTTCTTTCAATGCAATACGCGTATCCCCTGCTGGCCATCTTCATTTGGGCCGGCAACACCGTGGTCAACAAGTTGGCCGTGGGTTCGATCTTCCCCTCGGAGATCGGCTTTTACCGCTGGCTGCTGGCGGCAATGCTGTTTACCCCGTTCATGCTCAAACCGGTGCTCGCCCACTGGGCGCAGATCCGCCCGAACCTGGGCAAGATCGGCATCCTTGGCGTGCTGGGCATGGCGGTGTACCAAAGCCTGGCGTACTACGCCGCGTCGCTGACCACGGCGACCAACATGGGCATCATCCTGTCGCTGATGCCACTGATGGCGCTCACCGCGGCGATCATCAGCCTCGGCCAGCGCCTGACCTACGGCGCGCTCACGGGGGCCGTGCTGTCGTTTGCCGGGGTGGTCGTGGTGGTGTCGTCCGGCAGTCTTGGTGCGTTGCTGCAGCATGGGGTCAACCTGGGCGATGCGATGATGCTGGTCGCCACCCTGGCCTACGCGGTCTACAGCACCTTGCTGAAAAAATGGCAACTGCGCCTGCCGCCACTGGTGTTGCTGTACTTGCAGGTGCTGGTGGCGGTGGTGGTGCTGTTTCCGCTGTTCGTGTTCTCGGAAAAGGCCGGGCTGGGCTGGGCGAATATTCCGCTGGTGTTGTACGCCTGCCTACTGGCTTCGATGCTGGCGCCGCTGGCGTGGATGCACTCGGTGAAGACCCTGGGGCCAAGCCGAACCACGCTGTTTTTCAATTTGCTGCCGTTGATCACGGCGCTGATTGCGGCGCTGGTGCTAAAGGAAGAGCTGGCGCTGTATCACTTGGTGGGGGGCTTGCTGACACTGGGCGGGGTGATTTTGTCGGAGCGCTGGACCACGCCGGTCAGAGCGGCCTGAACGCGATCAAAATGTGGGAGCGGGCTTGTGTGGGAGCGGGCTTGCTCGCGAATACGGTGTAACAGTCGCCAGATTTGCTGCCGACCCGCCGCTTTCGCGAGCAAGCCCACAATTGGACCGAGTCAACTGTTTAGACCCCGGCGGCCTTGAGCCTTTGGGCATGTTCGGTAAACAACCGGATCGGCTCGGCCCCCTTGCCCACCAGGCCGAGGGACTGGTTGACGATGTCAAAGTGGTCCAACGGAAAGTCATCACCGATCACCAGCCCCAAGTGTGAACTGTAGCGCCCGACCATGCCATCGCACTGGCCCTTCTCACGAACAAAGCTGCGGGCGAACAGGCGACAGCTGCGGTTCGTGCCATCGAGCAGGTTGCGGCCGCGATCGGTGATGCCCGGCTGCAAGGTGCCGGACCACGAGTAATAACGCACCCCGTTGACCACCTCATCGCCGTGCCCGCCCCAGGTCTCGGGCAATCCTTGCGGGTACTGACGATTGAACAGCGCCACCCCGGCGCTGGTCAGGGAATGGTGGGAGGCCTGTAAATCCGCCTTGAAGCGCGGCCCGCGATAGCCGGTTTCCAGCGCACCCATTACCCACGCCGCCAGATGAAACAGGGCGCTGATGATCCGCCCTTTCACGCCGTCGATGGGGTAATGAACCTGGATATGGTCGGCCAGTTCCGAGCCATGGTTCGGCCCGGCCACCGAGGTCACCGAGGCCACCCATTCCGGACGCTGGGCCGCGGCATAACGGGCGGTCAACGAGCCCTGGCTATGACCGATCAGGTTGACCTTGTCGGCGCCGGTCTCCCGGCGAATACGCTCGATCTGCACCAGCAACTGCTCGCCGCGCACCTCGCTGGAGTCCAGCGGCGCCACTTGCACCGCAAACACCTGCGCGCCACCCGCGCGCAATGCCGGGACGATGCCGTACCAGTACGGGAACCACCCCAAACGCACAAACCCAAGCATGCCGGGCACCAGGACCAGGGGGTAACGCGTGGCTAACGACTGCGGCATGGTGCGAACGTCCTCGAACCTGATCACTTGAGCGCCAGCCTAACCCAGCCTCAAGTCGCGCTGATGACGCCCGGGGTAAATCCGATAAAACTTTTTGCTTGGTCCGGGACTCACAACTTCGAGCGATCACGCCGACAGAGCGTGGCGCAAAACCGGATTAGCACCAGGAGATTGAGATGACTGAAGCACACCTGACAGACGTTGCAACCCTGCGCAGCCGCGCGCGCCAAAACGTCGAAAATGGCGCCGTGACCGAAGGGTATGACGCCGACCGCGAAGAAATCATCCGCCTGCTCAACGCGTCACTGGCCACGGAGCTGGTCTGCGTGCTGCGCTACAAGCGTCATTACTTCATGGCCAGCGGCCTCAAGGCCTCCGTCGCCGCCGATGAGTTCCTCGAACACGCCACCCAGGAAGCCGAACACGCCGACAAACTCGCCGAGCGCATCGTGCAGTTGGGCGGTGAGCCGGAGTTCAACCCGGACCTGCTGTCGAAGAACTCCCACGCGCAGTACGTGGCCGGCAAGGACCTGAAGGAAATGGTCTACGAAGATCTGGTAGCAGAACGGATTGCGGTGGACAGCTACCGCGAGATCATCCAGTACATCGGTGATAAAGACCCGACCACACGCCGGATCTTCGAAGACATCCTGGCCCAGGAAGAAGAACACGCCGATGACATGGCGGATATTCTGCAAGGTCTCTAACAGGCAACACCTAACAGTGTGGGAGCGGGCTTGCTCGCGAATCCGGAGTATCAGTCAACTTACATGTGGCTGACACACCGCATTCGCGGGCAAGCCCGCTCCCACATTTTTGACTTTGATTTGTGCCGTTAGCCCTTCACCGTTTTCGGCGCCTTGCCCTCTTTCATCTGCTGCAACAACGGCGCGCACTGGTTCGGCACATCGCCGCTGGGTGCCACCAGCGCCAGCAAGCCGGCCGCCGGGGCAACGATCACGCCCAAAGCCACCATGCCCGCGCCGCGCAACATCAGTGGGACCGCCTTCACGCCAGCGTTGGGCTTGATGAACGGCCCGTTGACGTACAACGGTGACCGCAGGGAGAACAGGCGAAAGCCCTTGGATTCCGGGGTGATGATCAGGTCCAGTTGCTCGGTGGCCATGTTGGCGGTGCCATCGATGTAGATGATCGCGTTCTCGGTATCGAACACAAACAAGCGCGTGGTCGCCAGGCCGTTCTTGACGCCGAAGTCCGCCGCGGCGCAGTTGATCTTCACTTCCTTGTCGCCGAACAGGCGGCCGACCACGTAGTTACCGACGTTGAGCCCGGCGATTTCCATCAGGCCACGGCTGATCGCGCCGTCGTTGATCAGCATCTTCAGGTCACCGTTGGAACTGCCCAGCAGCGCCGCTACGGAGTTGCCGCGCCCGGCGATATCGGCGTCGCCGTTGAGTTCGCCGAAGCTGGTTTTCATCGGTTCGAAGGTCGGGAACAGTTGCTTGAGCTTGAAGTTGCGCGCCGTGAGTTTGGCGCGGCCTTCCATGGGCGTGATGCGCCCGTTCAGGCGGATCTGCGCGTCGAGCTTGCCGCCAGCCACGCCGAAGCGCAGGGGTTCGAGGCTGAGTTGGCCATCGTTGAGTAACACGTGGGTGTAGAGGTCGGTGAAGGGCAATTCGGCGCTGTGCACGATACGTTTGCCGGTGAATTCCACGTCGGCATCCATGTCACGCCAGCGTTCGGTGCGGAACTCTTCCACCGGCAGCACTTTGGTCGCGGGCTGTTTGCTTTCGCCGCCACGGGCCTTTTGCTTGGCGTTGGAGTCGGCGCCGATCAGCGGTGCGAGGTCGGTCATCAGCAGTTGGTTGGACACCAGCGCGCCGCTCAGCTTGGGGCGTGGCTGGCTGGCGACATAGGCGAGGTTGCCGTGGATGTCGCTGTTGCCGATCTTGCCGTTGAAGTTGTCGTAGCTGAATGATGCGCCGCTGGCCTCGTGCAGCTTGGCGATCAGGCGGCCGTCGGTGGAGTAGGCCGGCGAGTCCGGCAGGGTCACGCCGGTCAGCGGGTACAGATTGCCGAGGCTGGCGCCGGCGAGTTTCAGGCGCAGGTCGAGGGCGCCGAGGTTGAGAGGGTCGGTCAGGGTGCCGGCCAGGGCGATGCTGGTGTCGGCAATCCTGACTTGGGCTTGCAGCGGAAACGGCTTGGCCGCGTCCTGCAAGGCGAGCAGGCCGCCGATCTTACCGGTGCCGTCGAGTTTCTGGCCGTGGTACTGGCCTTTGACCTTGAGCGCGAACGCGTAGTCCTGGGGCGCCGAGCCTTTTTCCAGGGCCTTCTTCGCATCGGCGTCGCCGACGATTTCGCCGAAGGGGATGGGTTTGCCCAGGGGATCGATGATCACGTCGAGTTGGGTCTTGAGGGTTTGGTCGTCGAGGGTCACGTGGCCCTTGTCGAAGCCGATGGCGCCGATGTCTACAACCCAGTTGGAGGGCTCGGCGTTGGGGTCTTTAGGGTCGAACTTGAAAGTCCAGTTGGCGCGGCCGTCGGCCAGGCGCTGCAACTCGGCGCTCGGCTCGGTGAGATCGATACGCGGGATCACCACGCGCTGCACCAGCAAGGCCAGGGGCGAGATGCGCAGCTCGACCTTTTTGAGGCTGACCATCTGCGGTTTTTTTGACCAGTCGGGGTTGCCAAGGCTCAGGTCTTCGGCGATCACGTGCGGCCAAGGCACCCAGGCGCGCCAGCCGCCTTCATCGGGTTCACGCGCCCACACCACTGCCAGGTTGCCGTTGATGGCGAACGGGCGGTGCAGTTCTTCGGAGACCTCGGCGTTGATCTGCGGCTTGAGGCGGTTCCAGTCGAAGAACACCAGCACCAACACCGCCACGGCGATTAATAGAACGAAGCTGGTACAGCTCCAAGCGACGATTTTGCGCGTGCGCGTCATTGCACAGGACTCCTGAATACGACCGGCTGGGTGACAGCCGTTTAAGACAGCTTATAGGACTACGACTGGCAAACCGCGCGGGGGTTTAACCGGATCGGCCATTTGCCAGGAAAAAGGCGTTTTTCTGACCATCTCGACAGATTTATCCCTATGTCGGCGCACCATTGTTACCCGTGCACGTGTCGAAAATACCCACCCCGGTGCAAAACCGCGGGCTTGAGAGGTGCGGTCTAGAGCCATCTCTTGGAACAATCAATTCTGTTGATTATTACCATTGTGTTTATGAACTTTTATATCGAGTTATCAAGAGTAGCATTAGCCCTGTACCCACTTTATCGCCCTCCCAAGGAGCAACCCATCATGAAACGCCAAGTACTCGCTACCGTCCTGTTGTCCGTCCTGGCTTCCAGCGCTTTCGCCCTACCAGCTGCCGAACAGGCCATCCCACAGAACAAAGCACAAGCCGTCCAGTCCAGCCAGACCCTGGCTCGCAGCGGCTCGCAAGAAGAAGAAAACCGTGACTACGCCAAAGGCATTGCTGAAGGCGGCGCTGAACAAGCCAACGACCGTGCTTACACCCAAGGTGTTGCCGAAGGTGGTGCTGAACAAGCCAACGACCGTGCCTACACCCAAGGCGTCGCTGAAGGTGGTGCTGAACAAGCCAACGATCGCGCTTACGCCCAAGGTCTTGCCGAAGGTGGTGCTGATCGCCTGAAAGAACTGCACGAAGCCCAGAGCTAAGCCCGTGGTGGCCGAGAAAAAAGCCCGATCTGTCGATCGGGCTTTTGCTTTCCTGTAGACCGCATCACGCAGTACCCCGCCAAGTTCGACGCCAACAGAGCTGGTTTGCTAGAGTGCGTCGCTGTACTTGCCGACTAAGCCCGCCCGCCATGCTGCCCCGCGCCGAACAGAAGCAACAGACCCGCCTCGCCCTGATGGACGCTGCTCGCCATCTGATGGAGTGTGGCCGTGGGTTCGGCAGCCTGAGCCTGCGTGAAGTGGCCAAGACCGCCGGCATCGTCCCCACAGGTTTCTATCGCCACTTTGCCGACATGGACCAGCTTGGACTCGTGTTGGTCAGTGAAGTCGGCCAGACCTTTCGCGCCACCATCCGCCTGGTGCGCCACAACGAATTCGTGATGGGCGGCATTATCGATGCTTCGGTGCGCATCTTCCTGGATGTGGTCGCCGCCAACCGTTCGCAATTTTTGTTTCTCGCCCGCGAGCAATACGGCGGCTGCCTGGCCGTGCGCCAGGCCATTGGCGCCTTGCGTGAAGACATCACCCGCGACCTGGCCGCCGACCTGACATTGATGCCCAAGCTGCAACACCTGGACGGCGAAGGCTTGCACGTGATGGCCGACCTGATCGTCAAAAGTGTGTTCGCCACCCTCCCCGACATCATCGACCCGCCCGCCCAGGCCCTGCCTGCGCACCTCACGCCCCAGGCAAAAATCACCCAACAGCTGCGCTTTATCTTTATCGGCCTCAAGCATTGGCAAGGGCTGGGCAGCACCGAGTAACGCGGTCACCCCGCCGAGTGGAAACGCTTGGCAGTCGTGTAGTTCCTGTTCCAGTAGTTGTTGCTCAGCGAGTCGATGCGCACGGTCTTGCCGGTGCGCGGCGAATGGATGAACTTGCCCTCACCGATATACAGGCCCACATGGCTGACCTGGCCACGCCCGTTGCCGCTGAAGAACACCGCATCGCCGGGTTTCAAGGCATTGCGCGGGATGGTCGCGGCCGTCGAACGGTGCATCGCCGCCGTGGTGCGCGGCAGCTGGATATTCGCTTCGGTCTTGAACAGGTAGACCAGGAAACTGCTGCAGTCGAAGCCCTGCGTCACTGAGTTTCCGCCATATTTATAGGGCGTTCCCAACAGCGCGTGGGCGCGGTCGACCACATTGTTGATGTCCGCCTTGCTGAACATAGGGCGGGGCTGGAAATTGGCTGACGCGGTAGATACGGAAAAAGACAGGCTGATAAAAACCAGACACAAAAATGACTTGATCATGATGAACGTCGCAGTGGATTAAACACGGCGCGAAGCCTAATCAATCACCCTGCAACACCCTGAACGGCGAATCCCCAAGCCATGTAGGAAAAATCTCAAAACGCCCGCAACAAGTGCGCTATAGCAATCAATGCACCACATCGGCGCACACCAAAATTCCCACCGCGCCCTGTTTCGTGGCGCCATCGTGCCTGCCTACAGGCAATTCCTACTCGCTCCCGGGGTTGGCAAGCCCCTTGCTCTAGCACTGTCATCGCTCATTGCTGGAAGCCTTCTGATGCTGGTGATCCACCGCCGAATCGCCCCCCAAGCCCTCTGGGCCGCCGAGTTGCTGCTGAATTTCGAAGCCCGCAGCAAAAGCCGCCTGCGCTGTTTCAGTGCCGACGGTGAAGACGTCGGCCTTTTTCTGGAGCGCGGTCAGCCACCGCTGCACGACGGCGAATTCCTACAGGCTGAAGACGGACGCGTCGTACGCGTCTGCGCCCGTCCTGAACAACTGCTGCATGTCACCTGCAGCAGTGCCTTTGAACTGACCCGCGCCGCCTATCACCTGGGCAACCGCCATGTGGCGCTGCAAGTCGGCGATGGCTGGTTGCGCTTGCTTGATGACTACGTGCTCAAGGCCATGCTCGAACAACTGGGGGCCAGCACCGCGACCATCGAAGCGCCGTTCCAACCGGAACATGGCGCCTACGGCGGCGGCCATCACCACTCACGGCATGGCGACGAAGATTTCAACTACCCGCCCAAGCTGCACCAGTTCGGCGTGCGGCTATGAACCCAGCCTGGGCGCTGCTGCGTCTGGCCAGCCCGCAATTGCCGATTGGTGGCTACAGCTACTCCCAGGGCCTGGAGATGGCCGTGGACAACGGCCGGGTGCATGACGCGGGCAGCGCCAGGCGCTGGATCAGTGACCAGTTGCTGCTCAACCTGGCACGCTTCGAAGCACCGCTGCTGCTCGCCCATTGCCACGCCGCGGCACAGGAGAATTGGCCAGTGCTGGCAACCCTGTGTGAAGAGCACCGCGCCAGCCGTGAGACCCGCGAGTTGCATCAAGAAAGCCGGCAGATGGGTTATTCGCTGCAACAACTGCTCAACGGCTTGCCCGAACTGGACGACAGCGCGCGCGCCTTCCTTGAACAACGTGCCGAACCCCATCTCGCCCTGGGCTGGGCCCTCGCCGCCCGCGCCTGGGCCATCAGCCCCGCCGATGCCCTCGCCGCCTGGCTGTGGAGCTGGCTGGAAAACCAGTTGGCCGTGCTGATGAAGACCCTCCCCCTGGGTCAACAAGCCGCCCAACGCCTGACCAGCGAACTGCTGCCGTTGCTGCAACAAGCCCAGCAGGACGCCACCCACATCGACCCCAACCATGTCGGCAGCGCCGCGTTCGGCCTGTCCCTGGCGTGCATGGCCCACGAGCGCCAGTACAGCCGCCTGTTCCGTTCCTAGGAGAAGCACTACATGAACACACAACCTCTGCGCGTCGGCATCGGCGGCCCGGTAGGTTCCGGCAAGACCGCCCTGACCCTCGCCCTGTGCCTGGCGCTGCGCGATCGCTACAACCTGGCCGTGGTCACCAACGACATCTATACCCGCGAAGACGCCGATTTCCTGGTGCGCAACCAGGCCCTCGCGCCCGAGCGCATCATTGGCGTGGAAACCGGCGGCTGCCCGCACACCGCAATCCGCGAAGATGCATCGATCAACCTCGAAGCGGTGGACCAACTCAACCGCCGCTTTCCCGGCCTGGACCTGATCCTGGTGGAGTCCGGCGGCGACAATCTGTCGGCCACCTTCAGCCCGGAGCTGTCGGACCTGACCATCTACGTGATCGATGTGTCCGCCGGCGACAAGCTGCCGCGCAAGGGTGGGCCGGGTATTTGCAAGTCCGACCTGCTGGTGATCAACAAGATCGACCTGGCGCCGCTGGTCGGCGCGTCGCTGGAGTTGATGAACAGCGACACCACGCGTATGCGCAACGGCAAACCCTTTGTGTTCAGCAACCAGAAAACCGGTGTGGGCCTGGAAGAAATCGTCGCCTTCATCGAACGCCAAGGCTTGCTGACCGCTGCCTGATAAACCACAAGGAGCCTGTTTATGAGCCTCAAAAAACTCTTCACCGCCGCCGCATTGCTGCTGGCCCCCGCCCTCGCCTTCGCCCATCCGGGGCATGGCGACAACGGTTTGATCGCCGGGATCAGCCACCCGCTGGGCGGCCTCGATCATTTGCTGGCGATGCTGGCGGTCGGTCTGTGGGCCGCGCAACAGCAAGGCGCGGCCCGCTGGGCACTGCCGTGCACCTTTGTCGGCACCATGTTGCTCGGTGGCGTGCTGGGCTTTGAAGGCATGCAATTGCCAGCGATGGAAAGCGGGATTGCCGCTTCGGTGCTGGCCCTGGGCCTGGCGGTAGCGTTGGCGGTGCGGCCGCCGTTGTTCATGGCCGTCGGTGCAACAGCCTTGTTCGCCTTGTTTCATGGCGTAGCGCACGGTTTGGAGCTGCCGGACATGTCCAGCCCGTGGGCGTATGCCGCAGGTTTCGTGGGGGCGACAGCGGTGTTGCATGCGGCCGGGTATTCCGTGGTGCGCTTCCTGCCGGCGGCGGCTGCGCCGTTGGTGCGGATTGCCGGGGCGGCTTCGGCGGCGACGGGGGCCTGGTTGTTGGTGGGCTGATTCGCGGCGTTGATTCGGGCCTCTTCGCGAGCAAGCCCGCTCCCACATTTAACTGCGTTCTACCTTTGAAATACGCTCGAATGTGGGAGCGGGCTTGCTCGCGAAGGCGGCGGCACAAACAACAGATAACCCAAGCCTGCTACCATGCGCGCCTACACCCCTGCCGTGACGACGCCAGCCAATGCCCACCGCTCCAAGCTCCGCCCTGAATGCCGTGCTCAATCACTTCCACACCTTGATCGTGCCGCTCTGGCAAGGCCCAGGCTGGAATGCCGACCTCGCGCTGCCCTATGAAGCGCTGGACGCCGATCACCAACCGCTGCCCCCGCAGCGCTACCGTGCCATGGCGTGCGCCCGGCAGTTGTACCTGTTTGCCAACCTGATCGGCGAACCCGGCGCAGCGTTTGCCGAAGAGCGCGCGGCGGCGTTGTTCCGCTCTCTGCAACGGCATTTTCACGACGCCGAGCATGGCGGCTGGTTCTACAGCATCGACCCGGCCGGGCAGCCACTGGACAAGCGCAAAGACCTCTACACCCACGCCTTCATTATTTTTGCCTGCGCCCACTACTGGGCCAAGGTGCGCGAGCCGTTGGTGGAATCGGTGCTCAACGCCGCCCTGGCAGTGGTCGCCCAGCGCTTTTCCAGCGGCGACGGCCTCTACGAAGCGGTACTGGAGCGCAACTGGTCATCCCTCAAATCCGGCCCGCTGCAAAACCCATTGATGCACCTGGCCGAAGGTTTCCTCGCCACCCTCGCGGTGCGTGAAGACGCCGACGTGCAAGCCGCATTGCTGGGGTTGGCGACGGCCATGCAGCAGCGCTTCATCGACCGCCAGCATGGCGTGATGCTGGAGAAACCGCTGGGTGCTGTGGATAACTGGTTTGAACCGGGCCACCAGTTCGAGTGGTTCTTCTTGCTGGAATCGTCGGACATCCTGCGCGGTACGCCGTTGCATGCCTCGTTGACGCGGGCATTTGCCTACGCCGAGCTCAAGGGTGTGGATAACTTGAGTGGTGCTGTCAGCGGCATGCTGGCCCTCGATGGCAGCGTACGTGACGGGACCCAACGCATCTGGGCCCAGGCGGAATACCTGCGGGCACTGACATTGCGACCGGGTAGCGAGGCAGTGTTGCAGCGGCAACTGCTGGCGCTGCAACAACACTTTTTACATAGCAAAGGCTGGAATGAATGCCTGGATGCCCAGGGAGTGGTGAGTCGGTGGGATATGCCGTCAACTACGCCGTATCACTTGGCGACTTGCTATCAGGGCCTGATCCAGCATCTGGGCTGATCTTCAGGGCCTCTTCGCGAGCAAGCCCGCGCCCACATTTAACTGCGCTCTAGCGTTGAAATGCAGTCGCATGTGAGAGCGGGCTTGCTCGCGAAAGCTTCACCCCGGTCTATCTGCCCCTCACGCAATCCACTTGCGATCCCCGGTAAAACTGATGGTCAACCAGCGCGCCGCATCCGGTTTGCCGAGCCCTGTGGATATTTCTTCGCGCAGCCCATCCAGGGTCGCCACGTTATCCACCGGGTAATCCGCCGGCAACACCACATGAATCTCGATAAACCGTGCCCGTCCGTGCTTTTGCACGTAGGACACGTAATCGGCGAAACCATGCTTGGCCTGCGCCGTGTCCATCACTTCGCGCACCTTGTCGTCCAACTGGTCCGGGGCGATCCCCAGCACCTCGCGCAACGCCGGGCGCAGGATCTTGAACGCCGGCGCCAGCATGCTCAGGGCCAGCAGGATCAGGATCAGCGGGTCGACATACATCGCCCACTCATCGTAACCCTGGGACTTGAGCAACAACGCCGCCAGGAAGCTGATCAGCAAGCCGATCGAGAGCATGGCGTCCACTAGCCAACTGATGTTGTCAAACTGGATCAGCGACGATTTCAGCGTGCGATTGCGATACCGCACATAGAAGAAGTAGGCGAATTCCAGCACGGTAAATACCGCCGCGTAGATGATCACCAGCCCCAACTCGATCTCGCGCCCGCCATTGATAATGCCGAACACACCGTTGAGAAACGCGTAGATGGCGATCAGCAACAGGAAGCTGCCTTCGATCAACAGCACCATAGGCTCCAGGTGCCAATAGCCGAACTG
Organism: Pseudomonas sp. FP2335; assembly: GCF_030687535.1. Taxonomy (NCBI): domain Bacteria; kingdom Pseudomonadati; phylum Pseudomonadota; class Gammaproteobacteria; order Pseudomonadales; family Pseudomonadaceae; genus Pseudomonas; species Pseudomonas sp. FP2335. The sequence goes on along the minus strand of NZ_CP117437.1, from coordinate 672,447 downwards.
GAAGCGTTCGTTGCTTTTCTTGGCGATCAGCTTGGCCGTGATCAGCATCAGCACCTTGATGGCGGTGGCGATCAGCGAGAAAAAGCCGTCGAACAGAATGGACTGGGCGCCGGATACCACACCCGTGACAATCCCGGCGATCGCGACTGCGAACATCAGGATGGTCGATTGTTTGAGCAGTGCCTGCTCACCTCGGTTACTCACATTTCCTCCCGTCAAAACCTTGAATCCACAGAGTGCGGAGGGGTTTTACCGGGTGGAGTGTACCTTATGTCGTATTTTGGCCGATTTGACGCCTTCGCGAGCAAGCCCGCTCCCACACTTGACCGCATTCGAAGGATGTACTCGGTCAACCTGTGGGAGCGGGCTTGCTCGCGAAGCAGGCGGCGCGGTTTAAAGCCTTACTTGGCCCCACGCTCAATGGCAAACCCAGCCCAGGTCTGGCTCACTGGCATCAGTTCCAGGCGGTTGATGTTCACATGCGCTGGAGTGTTCATCACCCAGAAGATAGTGTCGGCAATATCCTGCGGCTGGATCGGCTCGGCACCCGCGTACGTCGCGTCATACCGCGCCTGATCGCCACCAAAGCGCACCAGCGAAAACTCGCTTTCACAAAGGCCTGGCTCGATGTTGGTCACACGCACGCCGGTGCCTTGCAGGTCACAACGCAGGTTCAGCGAGAACTGCTTCACGAACGCCTTGGAGCCGCCATACACATGGCTGCCCGGGTACGGGTAGTTGCCGGCGATGGAACCGAGGTTGATGATCCCGGCACCACGGCCGTGGGCGATCAGACGCGGCAGCAGCAGGTTGGTGGTGGTCAGCAGGCCCTTGATGTTGGTGTCGACCATGGTCTCCCAATCGTCGAGGTCGCACTTGGGCGCAGGGTCGGTGCCCACGGCCAGCCCGGCGTTGTTGATCAGCCCGCGCAGCTTGGCGAACGACGGCGGCAGGTTGGCGATCGCCTCTTCCATGCCCTTGCGGTCACGCACATCCACTACCAGGCCGTGCACTTCGGTCTGCTCTGACAGCTCTTGCACCAATGCATTCAAGCGGTCGGCGCGACGGCCGGTGAGCACCAGTTTCCAGCCGGCTTGGGCAAAACGACGGGCACAGGCCTCGCCGAAACCTGAGGTTGCGCCAGTAATAAACAGCGTGTCGGACATGGTGTTCTCCTTGCGGGCATCGGGAAAAAAGTTGCCAGCAGAATGCCCGTACGCCGCCGCGGCGGCAACCGTTAAGCACACAACTCGACACACGCCTGATCAATTTTTAACCATATCTAGCAAAGCCTTTTAAACCGTGGCTTACAGCCATATGCGCGCAGGTTATCCACAGCTGCGCCCACAGTCTCTGGGGGCAAGTCCAAAACAGCCCAAGCCGCTGTATGCGTGGCTTTCAGAGGGTTTTAGAAAGTTTTTTGCTTGACCTCTGCGAGGGCGTATGTAGGCCCACTGCCAGCGGGGAAATTCGAACGATGGCTCCAGGCCAGTCATTCCGGCCTCTGCGGCTGTCTTTCCAGAGTTTAGTCACAGACTTATCCACAGGCCTCACGGACATAAATCAGTCATATACCTGTGTCTATAAACAGGTTGACAAAGCCCTCGACAGGCCGAGAAAAAGTCCTTGATCAAAAAACGACCATCACGCTACAAGCCACGGTTTTAAAGGCCTTCAGCAGAGTACTACCACGTTACCCACAGCCGGTTCCACAGCAGGTGGGGACAAGTCAAAACTGTGACAAAACAGGGATTTGCGGCGGCTATATGTCGCGCTTTGGAGGGGAGCCAGATTTGTTTTCCACAATTTGGTATCGGCCTTATGAACACCGTAAAACAAATGTGGGAGCGGGCTTGCTCGCGAAGGCGGTGGATCAGTTTCAGATGTACTGACTGACACACCGCTTCCGCGAGCAAGCCCGCTCCCCCAGGGGCCTGCGTCAAACTTCAGGTCAGTGCCCGCCGAGGTAGGCGTTGCGCACTTCCTCGTTCACCAGCAGCTCTTTACCCGTGCCGGTCAGGCGGATCTCGCCGTTGACCATCACATACGCCCGATCCGACAAGCGCAGCGCATGGTTGGCGTTCTGCTCCACCAGGAAGATGGTCATCCCGGTAGACGCCAGCTCGCGCAACGTCGAGAAGATCTGCTTCACCACAATCGGCGCCAGGCCCAGACTCGGCTCGTCCAGCAGCAACAGCTTGGGCCGGCTCATCAGCGCGCGGGCGATGGCGAGCATTTGCTGCTCGCCGCCGGACATGGTCATGGCCCGCTGGTTACGCCGTTCCTTGAGCCGTGGGAACAACTCGAACATGCGCTGCATGTCTTCCTGGGCGTATTTGTCGCCAATCGGGATGGTGCCCATCAGCAGGTTTTCCTCGACGGTCATGTCGGGGAACACCCGCCGCCCTTCCGGCGACTGCGCGATGCCGTTGGAGGCGATGTAGTGGGACGACTTGTGGGTAATATCGACGCCGTTGTACAGAATCTGCCCCGACTCGGCCCTTGGTTGGCCGAAGATCGACATCAGCAGCGTGGATTTACCCGCGCCGTTGGAGCCGATCAGGCTGACGGTTTCGCCTTCGTTGATGTGCAGCGAGACTTTTTTCAGGGCCTGGATCGGGCCATAGAACACGTCCAGGTCCTTCATTTCGAGGATAGGTCCGCTCATACCAACTCCTCTTCGTCAGCGCCCAGGTAGGCGGCAATCACTTTCGGGTCGTTGCGGATCGCATCCGGGCCGCCTTCGGCGATCACGTTGCCGTGGTCAAGCACCACGATGTGGTCGGAAATACTCATCACCATGCCCATGTCGTGTTCGATCAGCACCACCGTAAGGTCGTGTTCGTCGCGCAACAGGCGAATCATCGCGCTGAGGGCTTCGGTTTCCTGGGGGTTGAGGCCAGCAGCCGGTTCGTCGAGACAGATGATCTGCGGCCGCGTGCACATGGCGCGGGCGATTTCCAGGCGCCGTTGTTGGCCGTAGGAAAGTTCGCCAGCGAGGCGGTTGGCGCAGTCCACCAGGTCCACCACCTCCAGCCAATAGAAGGCGTGGTCGAGGGCGTCGCTTTCGGCCTTGCGGTAGCCCTTGGTGTTGAGGATGCCCGCGAGCATATTGCGGTTGACCCACATGTGCTGGGCCACCAGCAGGTTTTCCACCACCGACATTTCCTTGAACAGGCGAATGTTCTGGAAGGTCCGCGCCAGGCCAGCGCGGTTCACCAGATGGGTGCCGCCGAACATCTTGTAGAACACCCGGCTGAAAAAGCTTTTGGGCGACACGAAATCGGTGGGCTGGAAGCGCTCGCCGAGCAGTTGGATCACGTTGGTGCGCTTGCCGCGCACGTTGAGCTCGATCTTGCCGCCGCTGGCTTTGTAAAAGCCGGTGAGGCAATTGAACACCGTGGTCTTGCCCGCTCCGTTGGGGCCGATCAGGGCGAAGATCGAGTTGCGTTCGACCTTGAGGCTCACATCGCTCAAAGCCTTGATGCCACCGAAGTGCATCATCAAATGTTCCACTGAGAGGACGACTTCCTTGCTCATGGCGCTACCCCCTTGCGTGGTGTCACACCGGTCCGGCTGATGCGGATCAACCCGCGCGGTCGCCAGATCATCATCACCACCATCAACACACCAAACAGCAGCACGCGGTATTCGGAGAAGCTGCGCAGCAGTTCCGGCGCAACCGTCAGCACGAACGCGGCGATCACCACGCCCACCGTCGAGCCCATGCCACCCAACACCACGATGGCCAGGATCAGCGCCGACTCGAAGAAGGTGAACGACGACGGGTTGACGAAGCCTTGGTAACTAGCGAAGAACACCCCGGCAAGACCTGCGGTGGAGGCACCAATGGTGAATGCCGAGAGCTTGACCAGCACATGGTTCAGGCCCATGGAACGGCAGGCGATTTCATCTTCGCGCAGGGCTTCCCAGGCGCGCCCGACCGGCATGCGGGTCAGGCGGTGCTTGATGTACAGCACGGCCAGCACCACCAGGAACAGCACGATGTAGATGAACATGAACTTGATGTTGGGGTTGTAATCGATGCCGAAGAACTCGTGGAACGGAACCCCGCCGTCCTTCGCCTTGCGCCCGAACTCCAGGCCAAGGAAGGTCGGCGACGGCACCGGCATGCCGTTCGGGCCGCCAGTGAACGACAGCCAGTTGTTCAGCACCAACCGGATGATTTCACCAAAGCCCAGGGTCACGATGGCGAGGTAGTCGCCGTGCATTCGCAACACCGGGAAGCCGAGTATGCAGCCGGCCAAAGCCGCCGCGATGGCCGCCAGTGGCAGTACCGTCCAGAAACCCAGGCCGAGGTATTGATACCCCAGGGCCAGGCCGTAGGCGCCGATGGCGTAGAACGCCACGTAACCCAGGTCGAGCAGGCCGGCCAGGCCAACCACGATGTTCAGCCCAAGGCCGAGCAATACGTAGATCAGCCCGAGGATCACCACGGTCAGCAGGTATTTGTTGGCGAAGATCGGGAACACGATGGCAATCACGATCAGTGCCGGGATGATCCAGCGCAACCGCGACTTGTAGTCCGGCGCCAGCACATGCACACCCGAACCGCTGCTCTCGAAACCTTGCAGGACCTTGAGGCCCTTGGGCGTTTGCAGGAACAGGCTCAGGGCAAACCGGCCGACCATCACGATGGCGACCAACGTGGCCACGCGGGCCGGTTCCAGGTTGAAGCTATAGCCGTCGAGGACTACGCCGACGATCGGGCCGAACACGACCAGGGAAATAAGCCCGGCAAGGATCGTATCGACCACACTTTTCTTGATATCGATGGGTTTGGCAGCAGACATGTTTACACCTTAGCCACGAGTGGGCGACCCAGCAGGCCCTGGGGACGGAAGATCAGAATCACCACCAGCAGGGAGAAACTGAACACGTCTTTGTAGTCAGAGTTGATCAACCCCGAGAACAGCGACTCGGAGATGCCGAGGATGATCCCGCCGAGCATCGCCCCAGGCAGGGAGCCGATGCCGCCGAGAACCGCAGCGGTGAACGCCTTGATGCCGATGATGAAGCCGGCATAGAAGTCGAAGGTGCCGTAGTTGAGGGTAATGAGCACACCGGCGAGGGCGGCCATGGCGGCCCCGATGACAAACACGTAGGAAATCACGCGGTCGGTGTTGATGCCGAGGATCGAAGCCATCTTGCGATCTTGCTGAGTGGCGCGGCACATGCGGCCGAGCTTGGTGTACTTGATCACGTAGGTCAGCAGGGCCATGCCCGCGAAGGCGGCGACCAGGATGAAGACCTTGGTGTACGTCAACTGCACGAAACCGGTGCCGATGTCGACACGCCAGGCCCCGGCCAGCAAGGTGGGAATCCCTTGTTGCTTGGCGCCCTGGGCGATCTGCGCGTAGTTCTGCAGGATCAGGGAGATACCGATGGCGCTGATCAGCGGAGCCAATCGGGTGGAGTTGCGCAGCGGTTTGTAGGCGACACGCTCGATGACCCAACCGTACACGCCGGTGACCACCACGGTGAAGATCAAGGTGCCGAGAATGAGCAGCGGGAAGGATTCAATGCCGAAGTAGGCCAGCAGGGCCAGAGTGATCGCCGCGAGGTAAGCGGAAATCATATAAACCTCGCCGTGGGCGAAGTTGATCATGCCGATGATGCCGTAGACCATTGTGTAGCCGATGGCGATCAGGCCGTAGACCGACCCGAGGGTCAGGCCGTTGACCAGTTGCTGCAGGAAAATACCATCCATAACGCAATCTCACGCGGTGAGCACCTGCACACCTGTGGGTGTGCGGCGCTTCTGGAGGAAAAGACAGATCTTGATCACAACACAGTCCCCCTGTGGGAGCGGGCTTGCTCGCGAAGGCGGGGTGTCAGAAACACATTCAGAGACTGACACGCCGCATTCGCGAGCAAGCCCGCTCCCACATTAGGTCCGCGGTGTTTGTACTTACTTCTGTTTTTCCAGCTGATGGTATTTACCGTCTTTATCCCACTGGTAAACCACGTAGTCGGAGATTTTCAGGTCGCCCTTGCCGTCCCATTCCTTCTTGCCCATGACGGTCTGGACCGGGTTGGCCTTGAGCCACTTGGCCGCGTCTTCGCCCTTGTTGGACTTGGCGCCGTTGAAGCCGGCAGCCAGGGCCTGGACCGAGGCGTAGGCGTACAGGGTGTAGCCTTCAGGCTCGGTGCCGTTTTTGCGGAACTCTTCCACCACGGCCTTGCTGTCCGGCAGCAGGCGTGGGTCGGCGCCGAAGGTCATGTAGACGCCGTCGACGTATTGCGCGCCGCCAGCGGTGGCGACCAGTTCGTCGGTGACAATGCCGTCATCGGACATGAACTTGACGTCTTTCAGGCCGGCTTCACGGATCTGGCGAACCAGGGGACCGGCTTCCGGGTGCAGGCCGCCGAAGTACACGACGTCGGCGCCCAGGGAACGGATCTTGGTGACCAGGGCGCTGAAGTCTTTCTCGCCACGGGTCAGGCCTTCTTCCAGCACCGGCTTGACGCCACGCTTGGTCAACTGGGCAGCAGTGGCGTCGGCCAGGCCTTTGCCGTAGGTGTCCTTGTCGTTGATGACGGCGACTTTCTTGCCCTTGAGCACGTCGACGATGTAGTCGCCCGCCACGATGCCCTGCTGGTCGTCACGCCCGCACATACGGAACATGGCGCCCAGACCGCGTTCGGTGACCTGTGGGTTGGTGGAGCCTGGGGTGATCGCGATGATGCCCGCTTCGTCGTAGACCTCGGAGGCCGGGATGGTGTTGGACGAGCAGAAGTGCCCGACCACGCCGATGACTTTGTCCTGATCGGCCAGGCGGTTGGCCACGGCTACGGCCTGCTTGGGCTCGCAAGCGTCGTCGCCGGCCACCAGGACGATTTTCTCGCCATTGATGCCACCGGCCTTGTTGATGGTATCGGCCGCCGCCTGGGCACCCTTCATGTACTGCTCACCGAAAGCGGCGTTTGCACCCGTCATGGGCCCCGCTACGCCAATCTTCACATCAGCTTGAACAAACGTAGAAACACCCAGGGCCGCTGCAACGGCGAGGGCAAGAAAACCTTTCTTGTAAAACGTCTGGGACATGAGTGGTGCTCCGATATTTTTGATTTTTGGCACTACAACTTGCGTTCAAACTTTCCACTGAAAGCCCAGAGCAAAGCGCGTGCCAGTAGGTTTTTATTCTTCAAAAAGACACGGTGTCATTGGAATTACAGGCGTTTCGGCTCCGTTCGTCAGGACGTGCAACCCTCTAGGATCAATAGGTGCAACCAATGAGCGAAAAAAGTACAACCCTGGCAGGTCGCACCTGCAACCAGGCCTATAAACGACAGTTCCTACAGCTGTAACAGGCTGCGTAACGGAACTGCACATTTACAGTGCGCGACTGCTACGACTTGCACCAATACAGATTAGTAGCCGGCTAAGAAAATGCGGGCTTCTGAGCGGTATTTCGCTGATCAGATCACGATCCGCAGACATTGCCCGGCGTGATACAGCGAGAATCCAGCCTCATACAAGCAACTGCGCAGGCCCACCCCGGCCAGCGGCTGCATGGGTGCAAAGGGGATCGGTAAGGCCTGGGGATTCTGGTGACATAGATAGTCGGCAAACGCCTTGCCGACCACACTGCCGGTGGTCACGCCACGCCCGTTATAGCCGGTAACGGCCACCAGCCCCGGCGCCGGTTCGAACAGGCGCATCAAGTGGTCGGGAGTGAAGGCGATGCAGCCGGTCCAGGTGTACTCCCACTGCACCGATTTGAGGTACGGGAAGTAATGCTGCTGCACCCGATCGGCCCACGCCTTGAGAAACCAGGCGGGTTTCTGGTTGCCATTGCCCAGGCTGCCAAGGAGCAGGCGGCCATCGGCGTCACGGCGGATGCTGCTCAGTACTTGGCGGGTGTCCCACGAGCCCTGGCCACCGGGAAGGATCTGTTGGGCAGCGGCATCCGTCAGCGGCGCCGAAGCGACCTGATAGTAGTAGCCGGGGAAGAAATTGCGCCGCAGTTCGGTCCATTCGCCTTCGGTGTAGGCGTTGGAGGCGATCACCACTTGGCTGGCCTGCACCGAGCCCTGGACGGTCTGCACCGACCAGTGCGCGCCCTGGCGTTCCAGCTGCGTGACCGGCGAATGATCGAACAACTGCCCGCCCAAGCCGACGGCAGCATTCGCCAGACCACTGGTGTAGGCCATCGGGTTCAAGGTGCCGGCGCGCCGGTCGAGCAAGGCAGCGGCGATTTTCTGCGTGCCGGTGGCCTGCTCACAGGCCTGGCCGGTGAGCAGCTCCACCGGCGCACCACGGCGCTTCCATTGTTCTTCGCGGCTGCGCAAATCCGCCTCGCCCCGGGCGTTGTGCGCCATGTGCAAGGTGCCCTCGCGACGCAATTGGCAATCGATGTTGTACTTGTCGATCAGGCTGAACACCAGTGCCGGCGCCGCACCCAGCATGCGATTGAGCTGGCTGCCGACCGCTTCGCCAAAACCGGCTTCGATGTCATCCGGCGGAATCCACAGCCCGGCGTTGACCAGCCCGACATTGCGCCCCGAACCACCGTGGCCGGTGCGATGGGCCTCCAGCACGGCGACGCTTTTACCTTGTTCCAGCAAGTGAATGGCCGCTGACAAACCGGTGATCCCGGCGCCGATCACGCACACATCCACCTTGACCTCGCCCTTGAGCGCGGCGCGGTCTGGCCGGCTGGGGGTGAGGTGTTCCCACAAACATGCTTCGCGTAATGCCATTGCCAGACTCCGATGAGACCCAACAAACCACTCAATTCAGTTTCGACTTGGTAATCCAATCAAATGTGGGAGCGGGCTTGCTCGCGAATGCGGTGGATCAGCTGTAAATCTGTTGACTGACACACTGCATTCGCGAGCAAGCCCGCTCCCACATTTTCAACCGCGTTCCGACAGTGTTTTAGTCGAAGGTAATGCCCTGGGCCAGCGGCAATTCCAGCGAGTAGTTCACGGTATTGGTCTGGCGACGCATATACCCGCGCCATGCATCCGAACCCGACTCACGCCCGCCGCCCGTCTCTTTCTCCCCGCCAAACGCGCCGCCGATCTCCGCGCCGCTCGGGCCGATGTTGACGTTGGCGATGCCACAGTCACTGCCCACCGCCGACATGAACTGCTCGGCCTCGCGCACGTCAGTGGTGAAGATGCACGACGACAAGCCTTGCGGCACCGCGTTGTTCAGGCGCAAGGCTTCAGCGAAATCGGTGTAGCCGACCACGTACAGGATCGGCGCGAAGGTTTCGGTGCACACCACGTCGCTTTGCTCGGGCATTTCCACGATGGCCGGCGACACGTAGTAGGCATTCGGGAAGGTGTCTTCCAACTGCCGCTTGCCGCCGAACACCTTGCCGCCTTCGCTCAAGGCTTGCGCCAGGGCATCCTGCATATTGTCGAAGCCGTGCTTGTCGATCAGCGGGCCGATCAGGTTGCCTTCCAGCGGGTGGCCGATGCGCACCTTGGAATAGGCGGCCTTGAGGCGGGTGACGATTTCTTCCTTGACCGATTCGTGAGCAATCAACCGGCGCAAGGTGGTGCAGCGCTGGCCAGCAGTGCCGACAGCGCTGAACAGGATCGCGCGCACGGCCATGTCGAGGTCGGCGCTGGGGCCGAGGATCATCGCGTTGTTGCCGCCCAGCTCTAGGATGCTGCGGGCAAAGCGCGCGGCGACTTTGGGCGCCACTTCGCGGCCCATGCGCGTGCTGCCGGTGGCGCTGATCAGCGCGACACGCGGGTCATCCACCAACGCGGCGCCGGCATCGCGGCCGCCGATGATTACTTGGCTGAGGTACGGCGGCGCATCGTTGAAGTTCTTCACCACGCGCTCGAACAACGCCTGACAGGCCAGGGCGGTGAGCGGGGTCTTTTCCGACGGTTTCCAGATCACCGCGTTGCCGCATACCAGCGCCAGGGCGGTGTTCCACGCCCACACCGCGACCGGGAAGTTGAAGGCACTGATCACGCCGACCACACCCAGCGGGTGCCAGGTTTCGCGCATATGGTGGCCAGGACGCTCAGAGGCGATGGTCAAGCCGTAGAGCTGGCGGGACAGGCCGACGGCGAAGTCGCAGATGTCGATCATCTCCTGCACTTCACCCAGGCCTTCCTGGGTGATCTTGCCGGCTTCCCAGGAGACCAACTCGCCGAGGTCGGCCTTGTATTCGCGCAGCACATCGCCAAATTGGCGCACCAGCTCACCGCGACGCGGCGCCGGCACTTTGCGCCAGGCCTCGAATGCATGCTCGGCGCGACTGACCTGTTGCTCCACCTCGGCGGCACCTTCCCAGTGCACACTGCCGATACGGCTGCCATCAATCGGCGAATGCACGGGTTGTTTCCCCGCCTGGTACAGCGCCGGGTTTACCCCGAGACGATCAAGCAATGCGGCAACCATGGGTCACTCCTTCAGTCTGCAGACCTAAAAATTCGCGCCGCGAGGAACACGACGATCCAGAGCTTATTTGTAGCTGGCGCAAGACTTGCCAACAAACGACGATTAGGCGAGATATCATTCCATTAATTCATGCAAAACATAAAAAGAGGCACAGCGTGCTGAACAAAAGACATTTGCCCTCGATCACCGCCCTGCAGTGCTTCGAAGCCGCCACCCGCCACCTGAGCTTTACCCGCGCCGCCGAGGAGCTGAACCTCACACAAAGTGCGGTGAGCAAGCAGGTGGCGCAATTGGAAGAACTGCTCCAGCACCTGCTGTTTCGCCGCGTGCGCCGACGTTTACAGATGACCCCGGCGGGCGACCTGTACCTGGTGGAAGTGAGAAAAATCCTCACGCAAGTGGAGATGTCCACCCACTACCTGCGTTCCTACGGCGGCGAGACCGAAGTGCTACGGGTGTCCACGCCCTACACCTTCGGCGCCCGCTGGCTGGTGCCGCGCCTCAAGGGCTGGCGGCTGCGTCACCCGCAGATCCACCTGGACCTGTGCAACGAACAAGACCCGGACGAGCTGCTGCAAGGCAAGGCCGACATGGCCTTCTACTTCGGCCAAGGCTCACGCCCGGGCACCGAGAGCCTGAAATTGTTCAGCGAAGAGCTGGTGCCCGTCTGCGCCCCGGAAAGCCTGCCCGCGCAGCCATTCACCGACCCGACGCAACTGAGCGACTTGGTGCTGCTGCAAAACGCCTCGCGCCCCCAGGGCTGGCACGACTGGTTCGCCAGCCAGGGCTACCAGACCGAACACAGCTACCACGGACCGCGTTTCGACACCTTTTACATGTGCATCCGCGCGGCGCAGGTGGGCTGCGGCGTGGCGCTATTGCCACGGTTCCTGGTGGAGGAGGAATTGGCCGACGGCAAACTGGTAATCCCCTGGCAGCATGCGATGCCGAGCCAGGACGCGTACTACCTGGCGTACCCGGAGCATTCGGCGGAGGTGCCGAAGGTGCGGGAGTTTGTGAGGTGGATGATGGAGCAGGTTTAAAGCAGGCACCATTCCACCACCTGCTCACTACGCGTGATCTTGTCGGAGAAGGGCCAACTACGTACCTGGTAGCGTTCGATCAACATTTTCGGCAGGACCTCGCCCGTCTCGAAATGCCGAACCCCATCTCCTTTCGCGACGTAATCGCTATCAGGGAGCCGACCCACCTTCCAATACCCACTGACCGGACAGGCTTGGCCGCTGTAGCAGTTGGGTGAAAACAAGTGGGCCTGGGTGAATGCCGGTGAGCCCGGCAACCCTTTCCCGGTGCCAGGGTCGAGCAGTTTGGCGTTGGCCAGTTGATGGATCAGTGCTTCGCTGGGCTTGGGTGGCGGGACGTTGGCCAGGCGCGCTTCCAGCCATTGCAATTTGCCGTCCCAGGCGGGGAGTTTGGCTGGAGGCAGGGGGACAATCTGGTTGATTTCGGGGACTTTGGGGTCAGCGTAGGAGTATCTCGCTAATATTCTCCAGATTGTTTTATAGCGCTCGGCGCGTTCAAGGTCTTCTTTCTGGTCGAGGTAGTACAAACGGTCTTCCGGCAGTGGGCCTCGAAAACCTTTGCCCAAGCGTGAGGCAGAGCTTTCTTCTCCTGCGGCCACTCCCAGTTGAAGCACCTCCAAAGCAGCTTGGTACTCGCCCTCATTTTTGAGATCGATGCCCAACGCCACTGCTGCTGCTCCATTCCCTTGCTCAGCTGCACAGCGGCGCATCTGTCTGGCGATCGCTGGCGCGACGCTGATCGGCGCCAATATGTCCCCGAGAATCGTTTGAGCTTGGGCACTGCCTTGGTCTGCGGCCTTGCGGTAATAACGCAGGGCCATTTCCTCGTCCAGCGCCAAACCAGCGGAACCCTGCTGCAGGAAGACCCCAATGAAGTAATAGCCGGTCGCGACACCAGCATCGATCAGTTGCTGACTTAGTCGCAGATATTCTTCGCCATGAAGCTTGAAGCGGCCGCGCATGCTGCCGGCTTGTAGATTGATATTGGCTTTGTAGTGACCGTTTTCAGCAGCGATGCGGTAAAGCCGCTCGATCGCAACGTCGACGGCCTTGTCTGGTATGAGCTGATTATTTTTTTGCAGCCAGCGAGCGTACTGGAACAACATGTCAGCTTCGGCAGCCGGCTGAGGAATGGTTTCATGCCTACAGATAAAGGTAAGTTTTTGTTTAGCCTCGGTAATCGGATTCATCGGAATGTCCTTGTTCAGTTGAATAGGCCCAGCACTGTTGATACAAGCGGCCAGCAGCAGGCTTGAGAGCAGAAAAAAACGGCGCATCAGTCGAGGTCCTTCAGGGTTCTTTTGCCGTAATAAAACTCGACGAGGGGTGTGCAGGGCGTCGAAGCTTTGGACTCGCGCTCTTTGTTTTCATTGATGATCTCCGTCCAAACTACAAACGCCTCCTCCGGATCATCCTGAGCCCCCCTCCCATCCGTATGCAGCCCCCATAATCTGCGCCGCAACCCCTGCGTCACACTCCCCCACTCATGCGCAATATTCAGCTCGCTATCGACCTGCATGCTGCGGGTGTTGATGTTCGCTGAGCCCAAGGTCGTAAACACGTCATCCACAATCATCAACTTCGAGTGGATATACACCGGCATCCACTGCCGGCCGGCGGGTGAGTCAGGCGCCACTAGCGAACACATGTGAATTTTCAACCCTGGCAGCTCTTGCGGAACAACCATGCTGTCCTCGATCGCCTTGGTTTTTTGATCGAGTTCGGCCTGCCATTTAGTCAACTCCCTTTGCCCTACATGATCCCGTGGATCAGGTGATGGCCGGGGAGGTGCGGCCGCTTTCATCCGCTCGATACGCCGAAGCTTGGTCACGCCGGGAATCGTGTCGGCACGTCCCAGGCTCTCAAGCATGCGCTGGGTATTGAGCGTGCCCGCACCTATGCCGTCATCGGTCGCATTGGTGATCACAAACAGGTGCAACGAGCCGTGTACACCTGGATCACGCCCTCCACCAGTCTGATCCGCCGCCGTCTTCTTGATCGCTTCGGCCAGCGGTGGCCAGCGAAAATACTGGTTCTCGATATAGATAAACTGCGTCGCGTTGTTGACCGCATTCAAGTAGGCCTTCTCGATCTCACGCTTGCCCGCTTGCGCCTGGGTGCGCAGCACTTGGGCCAGCTGGCGCGTGACGCCGGGCATGCATTGCAGGTGCGGCCCGACCTGCTTGGCTTGGCGAAGGTCGAGCAGGTTCTCCCCGGTTTCCTTGAGCCAGGCACTGGCGAAGTTATGGTGCAGGTGCTCCAGGATCGGCCCGCTCAGTTGAGTGGAAATATCCTGGCGCGGAGTGTCACCACGTGGCCCGCGATTGGGTGCAGGTTTGCTCTGTTCAGATCGGCCCAAAGCCGAGTGTTTGTCGGTATCCCAATACGCATCGAGCATGTTGTGGCCCATGACAAAACCTACAGCGCAGTCCGGCAGTTCGTAGTCGACCAGCACGCTCTTCTGGTGATGGCTGGCGGTCCATCGCAATGCGTGACGCATCTGGAGGCTGATCTCGGGGTCGAGGCTTTCCTCTTTCAGGCTGCGGGCGATCTCGGCCCGCTCATTCAGGTCGAAACCACGACTGATAAAGACCGGGAGCCCGCGCGCTGCCTGCCCGGCGGCCTTGCTGTCCGACACCGAGCATTCGGCGAACCATCGACGGTCCTCGTCGTATTGCGCCTGGGTAGACGTCTGTAGCGCCCGATCGCTGATGCGTACCGAGCCTTTACCGGGCAAGTTCGCCTCACCTGCAACACCGGCAGAGTTAAGCGGCATTTCCCACGTCAATACGCGAACCCTGACTCCCTCGCGAGCCTTTGCCTTGAGCAGTTCGCCAATGCTCGGGCTCTTGCCGTCGCGGATGAAATACATCGACGGCTGGAACCCCCAACAGATGATGTCGACGGTTTTGCTGGCCCTGGCAATCGCCAAATGCACGGCCTTGAAGGCTTCTTCGCCATTGATCAGCGGTTGATAAGTGGCCTCCACAGGATGGTATTCACTGCCCTGCACGTACCAAGGCGCGTTACAAGTGACGGTCTGCGTATGCTGCAAGGCGACGGGCGCGACAATGGCAGGGCGATTCATTCCTCTACTCCCTCGGCTAGGTGAAAGCCCAGAGCGTAAAGAGTTGCTATCCGTGACGAATGTCAGAAGGTTCGTCTTTCAAAGCGGGACGCTTCTCGATCACGCAAAAAACACTGGCAAACCACCCCCCGCCTATGCGCCACTAGCCCCCATCCTTAATTGTGCGTAAAGGTCGGCGCCCATCGCCGATCCGTCTGGAGAGTCCCGTTATGAGCGAGAGTGTGTTTGCCGATCGCATCGTGCAGAACCTGCTCGACACCGACTTCTACAAGCTGACCATGATGCAGGCGGTGCTGCACAACTACCCGAATGTGGAAGTTGAATGGGAGTTTCGTTGCCGCAACAGTGAGGATTTGCGCCCGTACCTGGCGGAAATCCGCTACCAGATCGAGCGCCTCGCCGAGTTGAGCCTGAGCCCCGACCAACTGGGTTTCCTGGAGCGCATCAGCTTTATGAAGCCGGATTTTTTGCGCTTCCTCGGGCTGTTCCGCTTCAACTTGCGCTATGTGCAGACCGGTATCGAGAACGGTGAGTTGTTTATCCGCCTGCGCGGGCCGTGGCTGCATGTGATCCTGTTTGAAGTGCCGATGCTGGCCATCGTCAGCGAAGTACGTAACCGCTATCGCTACCAGAGCGTAATCCTCGAACAGGCCCGCGAGCAGTTGTACCGCAAGTTCGATTGGCTGACGGCCAACGCCAGTAGCGATGAATTATCCGAACTGCAAGTCGCCGATTTCGGCACACGCCGGCGTTTTTCGTACCGGGTGCAGGAGGAAGTGGTCAACGTGCTCAAGCATGACTTCCCCGGCCGCTTCGTCGGCACCAGCAACGTGCACCTGGCCCGCGAGTTGGACATGAAACCGCTCGGCACCATGGCCCACGAATGGATCATGGCCCACCAGCAACTCGGCCCGCGCCTGATCGACAGCCAGATCGCCGCCCTCGATTGCTGGGTCCGCGAATACCGTGGCCTGCTGGGCATCGCCCTGACCGATTGCATTACCACCGATGCGTTCCTCGGCGATTTCGATCTGTACTTCGCCAAGCTGTTCGACGGCTTGCGCCACGACTCCGGTGATCCCGTGCAGTGGGCCGAAAAAGCCATCGCCCACTACCACAAGCTGGGCATCGAGCCGATGAGCAAGACCCTGGTGTTCTCCGACAGCCTGTCGCTGCCCAAAGCGCTGGAGATCTTCCGGGCGCTGCGTGGACGGATCAATGTGAGCTTTGGCATCGGCACCAACCTGACTTGCGATATTCCAGGGGTGGAACCGATGAGCATCGTGCTTAAAATGACCGCCTGCAATGGCCAGCCCGTCGCGAAAATTTCCGACGAAGCGGGCAAGACCCACTGCACCGATCCGAACTTTGTCGCCTATTTGCGTCACGTTTTCAAAGTACCTGCCATCTCTAGCAAGGAGTGAATCATGCAAGCCGTACAGCGTGAGATTGCTGAACAACTCAAGGTCCAAGCGCCGTTCAACGACCAGGCGGCCCTGGAGGCCGAGGTGGCCCGCCGCGTGGCCTTTATCCAGGATTGCCTGCGCAATTCCGGGCTGAAGACGTTGGTGCTGGGCATCAGCGGCGGCGTCGACTCCCTGACCGCCGGACTCTTGGCCCAGCGCGCGGTAAAAGAACTGCGCGAAAACAGCGGTGATGCGGCCTACCGCTTTATCGCGGTGCGCCTGCCGTACGAAGTCCAGTTCGATGAAATCGACGCCACGGCCTCGGTGGACTTTATCGAGCCGGACGAGCGCCATACCGTCAACATCGGCCCCGCGGTGAAAGCCCTGGCGGCCGAAGTGGCGGCGTTTGAAGGCAAAGCCGCAGTTTCCCGCGACTTCGTGCTGGGCAACACCAAGGCGCGCATGCGCATGGTGGCGCAGTACACCGTCGCCGGCGCGGCCGGTGGCTTGGTGATCGGTACTGACCATGCGGCGGAAGCGGTGATGGGCTTTTTCACCAAGTTCGGCGATGGTGCGTGCGACCTGGCACCGTTGAGCGGGCTGGTGAAAAACCAGGTGCGTTCGATTGCACGCTACTTTGGCGCGCCGGAATCGTTGGTGGAGAAGGTGCCGACGGCGGACCTGGAAGACTTGTCGCCGGGCAAGCCGGACGAGGCGTCACATGGCGTGACGTATGCGGAGATTGATGCGTTCCTGCACGGTGAGCCGGTGCGTGAGGAAGCGTTCCGGATTATCTGCGAGACCTACCGCAAGACTGCCCACAAGCGGGTCATGCCGTTCGCGCCGTGAGGTGGGCCTGGCAGTTCTGTATTGATTGTTAAGTCGCCTTCGCGGGCAAGCCCGCTCCCACACTTGACCGTGCTCCAACAGGGGAATGCGGTCGAATGTGGAAGCGGGCTTGCCCGCGAAGAACGATAACGCGGTCTTACTTGACGACCACCGTGCCTTTCATCATGGAGATGTGGCCCGGGAACGAGCAGAAGAACGCGTAGTCAGTCCCGGCGGCCAGTTTCGACACGTCGAAGGTCACCGAATCTTTCTCGCCGGCACCGATGATCTTGGTGTGGGCGATGATGCGTGCATCACCTTCCTTCAGGTAGTTCTTGTCGATGCCAGCGGCCATGCCGTCAGTGGCAACCGGTTGCATGTCGGCCGCGCTGGTCAGTACCCAGTTATGGCCCATGACGTTTTTCGGCAAGCTGCCCGAGTGTTCCAGGTTCACGGTGAACGTCTTGCAGCTCTTGTCGATCGTGATTTCCTTGGTGTTGAAGGACATCTGGTCAGTGGAGTCGACGGTGACCTTGCACTCTGCAGCAAGCAACTGGCCGCTAGCCAGAGTCAGCAGGGAAACAGCAACGAGTTTGGCGAACATGTGAATCTCCAAGGCAGGGTTTAAAAAACGCGGATTGCGACAAGGGTGCCTCAAGCAGGCATGAGTTCTTATGATCTGAGTCAACAGATTGTATACAACTTTAGGCTATCAGACTTATCAACACAATCTAACGGCCAAAGTACTACAACCGCCCTATGATCGGCCCACCAACCACTGGAGCCCGCATCATGCACCTCGACCAACTGTTCAACGGCCTGCTGGCCGCTTACGCCTGCGGTAAGTGAAGGCCAAGCGCGCTGCTAAGCTGCTACCATGGCAGCCCAAGGCAGCTGCGCGCCGCCACCCTCACCTTCGACCCTAGAGGATCGCCCATGGCCAAACCTAATTACTCCTTCGCCAAACGTCAGAGAGACTTGGCCAAGGAGCAGAAGAAAGAGGAAAAGCTGCAACGCAAGAAAGCCGCTGCAGAAGACGAAGCCAATGGGCTGAGCACCGATGTCGACGCTGAAGAAACGAACGACGAGAGCGAAACGCCAAAAGATCCGGCGCAATAATTGAGCGCTCCCACCTTGTGGTGAGCAGGCCCAGGGTATCTACACATCTTCTAAATCCCTAGGCGAATCCTGTAGTGAGCGGGCTTGCCCGCGCTGGGTGGCGCAGCCACCCTAAATCCAGGCGCCTCGGTCTTTCTGAAACAGCGCGGCGGCCCTATCGGGGCGGCTGCGCCGTCCAGCGCGGGGCAAGCCCGCTCACGACAAAAAGCCTGATAGCCAATCATTCCAGCGGCATCACCGTCACCCGCACCTCCGGGTCATGGCTACCGCCCCCCAGAATCACTCCCCGCAACGGCGACACATCGGAGAAATCCCGGCCCCAGGCCAGGGTGATGTGCTCCAGGGCCGGCTGCACATTGTTGGTCGGATCAAAATCCACCCAGCCCGATACCGGGCAATACACCGAAACCCATGCGTGGGACGCATCGGCGCCGATCAGCCGTGGCTGGCCGGGCGGAGGCTGGGTGAGCAGGTAGCCGCTGATATAACGCGCCGCCAGGCCACGCGAACGCAGGCAAGCGAGCATCAGGTGCGCAAAGTCCTGGCACACGCCACGGCGGCGCTCCAGCACTTCCACCAGCGGCGTGGCGACTTGGGTGGCTTCGGCATCAAAGGTGAATTCGCTGAAGATTTTTTCCATCAGCGCCTGCACACCGAGCAACAGCGGACGCCCCGGTGGGAAACAGCTGGCGGAGAACTCGACGAAGTTTTTCTTCAGGTGCACGTAGGGCGATTCGAAGCGGTAACGGATGGCTTCGATCAACTCATCGGACAGCGGCTGGCTGCTGTAGGTCAGGCTGTCACGGGCCTGGTCCCAGGCGGGCGATTGCTGGAAGTCCAGCGTCGGACGCGCCAGCACCTCCACGGTCAGCCCGGCGTTCACCAGCAGTTCGTCGTGGGGGCGCTCGAAGGCCAGGCGGGTGATCGGGTTGCCGAACACGTCCAGCTCATCGCGCCGCGACGAGGGCTGCGGGCTGATTTCCAGTTGCTGCTGGGTGCAGCGCTGCCACGCACACGGCCGGGGCCACAGGTGCGCCAACTGCTGGGCCAGGGACACCGGGCTGTCATAGTGGTAATGGGTATCGTGGAAAATCTGGTAGTGCGCACTCATCACACCGACACCGTTTGCTGGCTGACATCATCCACGTGGGCAAAATGGCGCAGCGCGAGGCGATCCGACACTTGCCCACTCTCATCGGCGACCGCTTGCAGCAGGTCGGCCAGGCCGTCCAGCGCGGCACGTACGCTGGATTCGCCGAACAGCGGGTTCTCCAGGCAACCCAGGTCGAAATGCGCAAGGCGCTCGACCAGCGGGCCAAGCCCGGTTTCCCGGGGCACGCCAAAATCATCGTTCAAGCGCCGCAGGGTGCGGCTCACCAGTTTCAATTGGAACAGCACTGCATGGGGGTTCTGCTCGTCCAACAGTAACAAGTCGAGCACCGGGATCAACTGCGGCACCGCCAGGTAGCGTGAGCGGTAGGTGATGCTGCTGTTGCCCAGTTCGAGCAACCACTCCAGCCCCGCCTGATCGAACACCGCCACACCCCGCAGAAACGCCGCCAGGCTGCTGCTCAGAAATTGCAGGCGCTCGATGCGTCGGCCCATCATCAAAAAGCGCCAACCTTCGTCACGGGTCATGTCGTCCAGGGCAAATCCGGACAGCGCTGCCAGGGACATCACCAGGCGGTTGAGGAAATCCAGCAATTCGCCGAAATCCGGCGCTTGGCTTTCCAACTCCAGGGCTTCGCGCTGCAACTCCACCAGCGCCTGCCAGTTCTCCCGGGACAACTTGCCCCGCACCTGGGACGCGGCCCACTGCAAACGCTGCAGATTGGCGCGCAGGCTCGACGGCCAGTCGTCACCGAGCATGGCACCCAGCAGGCGTTCGGGTAGCTCGCCCTCCTCCGGCAGCAACCGCAGGTTCTCGCCCAACTCCACCGCCGCTTGCAAGGCCAGCGGATCGTCGCCATCGACATAACGCCCCAGCACGATGCGCAGCCAGCGCGCACTGTCATCGCAGCGCTCGCAATAACGACCGAACCAGAACAGGTTTTCCACCACGCGGGACGGCAGGTAAGGATCGCGGCGCACCAGGTCATGGGCGCCGATGGTGCGCTGCGCACGCCATTGCTCGCCACCCGGCGCGCGTTCGCCGAGCACCCAGGTGTCCTTGCTCGCGCCGCCTCGTTGCATCGACACCACTTCGGCATCGGCTTGCGCCGCTACACGCGTCAGGCCGCCGGGCAACACGCGATAACCGTCATCGCTGGCCACGGCGTACACTCGCATGCCGATGGCGCGGTGTTGCAGATGGTCCTCCACGGTGTGCCACACCGGCGCCTGGGACAGCTGCGCCAGCTCTTGGGCGACGTAGGCGTAAGGGCGCGCGCGCATGCGTTCGGCCAGGGCCAGGCGTTGTTTGTCGTCCAGATCGCGCCCGAACACCGGAGCAAAACTCTGCGACGCAAACGCCGGCTTGATCAGCAGCTCGGGCAGTTTCTCAAGCGCTTCGGCCAGTACCGGCGCTTCACCGCACCACCAGGTGGCGATGGAGGGCAGGATCAACGCCTCGCCGAACAGGAACTCATTGATCTTCGGCAGGAAACCAAGCAACCCCGGCGACTCCAGCACGCCGCTGCCCAAGGCATTGGCCACCAGCACATTGCCTTGGCGCACGGCATCGAGCAGGCCGGGTACGCCCAACGCCGAGTCGGTGCGCAGTTCCAGCGGGTCGCAGAAATCGTCGTCGAGACGGCGCATGATCGCGTGCACCCGGCGCAGGCCGCTGAGGGTCTTGAGGAACACACTGCTGTCGCGCACGGTGAGGTCGCCGCCCTCCACCAGCGGGTAGCCGAGCTGGCGCGCGAGGTAGAGGTGTTCGAAGTAGCTTTCGTTGAAGCGCCCCGGCGTGAGCAGCACGATCAGCGGCGGCTGGTCATCGCCGGGGGCCTGGCGGGCCAGGGTTTCCTGCAGGGTGCGGAAGAAACCGGTGAGGTGCTGCACCTGCAAGTCGCGGTACAGGTCCGGAAAGGCGCGGGACACGATGGTGCGGTTTTCCAGTGCATAACCGGCGCCCGACGGCGCCTGGGTGCGGTCGGCAGTGACCCACCAGCGGCCGTCGGGTGTGCGCGCCAGGTCCACGGCGTAGAGATGCAGGAACGCACCGTCCGGCGGTTGGATGCCCTGGCACGGCCACAGGAAGTTGTTGTGTCCAAATACCAGCTCGGCCGGCAGCAGGCCTTCCTTGATCAGGCGCTGCGGGCCGTATAGGTCGGCGAGCACGGCATTGAGCAGGCGCGCGCGCTGGACGATCCCCGCTGCCAGGTGCTGCCACTCTTCGGCGGCGAGCACATGGGGCAGCAGGTCCAGTTCCCAGGGACGGTCGGCGCCCTTGGGGTCGGCGTAGACGTTGTAGGTCACGCCGTTTTCCTGGATCTGCCGGGTCAGCAGCGCCTGGCGCTGGGCCAGTTGCGCGGGGGTGCTGCGTTGCAGGTGGTCGAGCAAGCGCTGCCAATGGGCACGCACCGCACCGCTGTCGTCCAGCAGTTCGTGATAAGTGCCCGCGGTCAGCGGGTAACGGTCGAGCAAGTCGGACATGGAACGCTCGGCAGAGGCAAAGAAGGTCGGATTCACCACAGTCTAATGTGGGAGCTGGCTTGCCTGCGATAGCAGTGGGTCAGTCACCAGAAGTATCGACTGGTACACCGCTATCGCAGGCAAGCCAGCTCCCACATTTTGAACTGCGTTCAGTCATTTTTATTGGGGAAGCGTCGTAGATCCAGGGTCATTGGCAATTCATCATTGATCACCAGAGACGGCACCGGAAGCTTCCCTGGGCTATGCCCAAGGCGGAAAAACCGCGCCATCCGCCGACTCTCCGCCTCGTTGGCATTCACCGGCAAACTGTCGTAATTGCGCCCGCCCGGATGGGCGACGTGGTACTGGCAGCCGCCCAGTGAACGTTGCATCCAGGTATCCAGCAAATCAAATACCAGCGGCGCATGCACCGGGATGGTCGGTTGCAGGCAGTTGGCCGGTTGCCAGGCGCGGTAACGCACGCCGGCGACAAACTCGCCCACGCGGCCGGTGGCCTGCAATGGCACCGGGATGCCGTTGCAGGTCAGCAGGTAGCGTTGCGGCGCCAGGCCGGTCAACTTGACTTGCAGGCGCTCCAGGGACGAATCCACATAGCGCACCGTGCCGCCCACCGCGCCCTCCTCGCCCAGTACGTGCCAAGGTTCGAGGGCCTGGCGCAGTTCCAGTTCGATACCGCTGACGGCGTAGTCGCCGACCTTGGGGAAGCGGAACTCCAGGTGCGCGGCAAACCATTCGGCGCGCAGCGGGTAGCCGGCGGCGTTGAGTTCGACGATCACGTCAGCGAAGTCCTGCTCGATAAAGTGCGGCAGCAGGAAGCGGTCATGCAACTCGGTGCCCCAGCGCGCCAGCTTTGGCGGCGCGTAGGGTTCGCGCCAGAACCGAGCGACCAGGGCACGCAGCAGCAGTTGTTGGGTCAGGCTCATGCGCGCATGGGGCGGCATTTCAAACGCGCGTAGTTCCAGCAAGCCCAGGCGGCCGGTGGCGCCGTCCGGCGAATAGAGTTTGTCGATGCAGAATTCGGCGCGATGGGTGTTGCCGGTCACGTCGATCAACAGGTTGCGCAGCAGGCGATCGACCAACCACGGCGGACATTCTTCACCCGGCTCAGGCATTTGCGCGAAGGCGATTTCCAGTTCATACAACGCGTCGTTACGTGCTTCATCCACCCGTGGTGCCTGGGACGTCGGGCCGATAAACAGCCCGGAAAACAGGTAGGACAACGAAGGATGGTTATGCCAGTAGCTGATCAGGCTGCGCAGCAGATCAGGTCGGCGCAGGAACGGTGAATCCTTGGGCGTCGCGCCGCCGAGTACAAAATGGTTACCGCCGCCGGTGCCGGTGTGGCGCCCGTCGATCATGAATTTTTCCGTGGTCAGGCGGGTTTGCCGCGCCTCTTCGTAGAGGAATTCGGTGCGTTCGACCAGCTCGTCCCAACTGGCGGACGGCTGCACGTTGACCTCGATCACACCCGGGTCCGGCGTCACGCGGAAGTTGCTCAGGCGTGCATCGGCAGGCGGTTCGTACCCCTCCAGCAGCACCGGGCAATGCAACTCTTCGGCAGTGGCCTCGATGGCGGCGACCAGTTCCAGATAATCCTCGACACGCTCCAGCGGCGGCATGAACAGGTAGAGGCGCCCTTCCCGCGCTTCGGCGCACAACGCGGTGCGGGTCAGCCAGTCGGCGGATTCGTCCACGCTGGGCGTACGCTCATCGCTCGGCGCAGGTTCGCCGTGGCTGTTCAACTGGGCGGTCGTGGGCAGCCCCGGCTGATCCTGGTTCGGGTCCGTCGGGTGCACAAACGGATACTCCGCCGCCGTCACCCACGGCTGCGACGCCAACGGCAGGCGATAGCCCAAGGGCGAATCCCCCGGCACCAGGCGGCAGTGGTTATCGCGCAAGTACCAGCGCCCGCTCTGCCAGCGGTCGTTGGCAGCCGTACGCGCCAGCG
The DNA here is from genome assembly GCF_030687535.1 of Pseudomonas sp. FP2335. NCBI lineage: Bacteria > Pseudomonadati > Pseudomonadota > Gammaproteobacteria > Pseudomonadales > Pseudomonadaceae > Pseudomonas > Pseudomonas sp. FP2335. The sequence goes on along the minus strand of NZ_CP117437.1, from coordinate 649,022 downwards.
GCAGGACCTGGCCGATGACTTTGTCCAAGCCCTGGCTGAACACTTTGCGCAGGCGTTCGCGCTCCAGGTCGTCGCTTAGACGCGGGTCCTGGGCGGTGACGTTTTGCGGCAACGCGCCTTCGCGCCACAGGTAGTAGAAGTTGTCTTCAAACGCCGGGAATACAAAACGCGCCGGCAGTTTGAGGCGCTCGGCGACGCTGGCGAGGAAACGCCCGGCCATGGCGCCGTCCGCGCCGTAGTCTTGTTGTTCATCGGCGATCAGCGCGCTGTTGTGCCAGATCGGTACGCCGTCGCGACGCCAGTAGCAATTGAGTGACCAGCGCGGCAATTGCTCGCCGGGGTACCACTTGCCCTGGCCGAAGTGCACCAGGCCCTTGGGCGCGTAGTGCTTGCGCAGGCGCTGGAACAACTCGGCAGACAGCCGGCGCTTGTCCGGGCCGAGGGCCGCGGTGTTCCATTCGGCGCCGTCGGGGTCGTCGATGGAAACGAAGGTCGGCTCGCCACCCATGGTCAGGCGCACATCCCCCTTTAGCAGGTCGCCATCGATCTGCCGGCCGAGGGCCTGGATCGCCAGCCATTGTTCTTCGGTGTAGGGCTTGGTGACGCGCGGCGCCTCCCAAATCCGCTCAACCGACATTTCGTGGGTGAATTCGCACTCGCACGGTTCCACCAAACCACTGATCGGGGCGGCAGACGATGGATCGGGACTACAGGCCAACGGGATATGGCCTTCACCAGCAAACAGACCGGAGGTGGCATCCAGGCCGATCCAGCCGGCGCCGGGCAAATACACTTCGCACCAGGCGTGCAAGTCGGTGAAGTCCACCTCGGTGCCGGACGGCCCGTCGAGGGCTTTGACGTCGGCGGTGAGCTGGATCAAGTAGCCAGACACAAACCGCGCCGCCAACCCCAGGTTGCGCAGCAATTGCACCAGCAGCCACGCCGAGTCACGGCAGGAACCGGAGGCGTTTTCCAGGGTGAACTCCGGCGTCTGCACGCCCGGCTCCATGCGGATCAGGTAGCCGATGTCGGCAGCCAGGCGTTGGTTGAGGCCCACCAGGAAATCCACCGCCGGCAATGGCGTGCGGTCGATACCGGCCAGGTAGGCGGCGAACTTCGGCGTCAACGGCAAGGTTTCCAGGTACGGCGCCAGCTCGCGCTGCTCATCGGCGGCATAGCTGAAAGGGATTTTTTCGGCGTAGGGCTCGAGGAAAAAGTCGAACGGGTTGAACACCGCCATCTCGGCGACCAGATCGACTTCGATACGCAGCTCGGCAGTCTTTTCCGGGAACACCAGACGCGCCAGGTAATTGCCCTGGGGATCTTGCTGCCAATTGATGAAATGCTGCTCGGGCAGCACTTTCAGCGCGTAGGACAAAATCCGCGTACGGCTGTGGGCCGCCGGGCGCAAACGCACGATCTGCGGGCCGAGTTCGACAGCGCGGTCGTAGCGGTAATGCGTAACGTGGTGCAACGCGACATGAATCGACACGGCGGCCTCCTGCGAGCCAGGGCATGGGGTTTGACGCGCGCAAGACTTATGCCAGCGCGGCAGTCATTGCACTTTGTCGTACGGCCCGGTGCAGTACAGCACCAAAACGGCGCCAACGTAGGTGCCCTGGTGCAACAGTTGCACATATTTGTAGCGGGCGTGGGGGATTACCTCGGTTTCTTTATTCTTATTATTGCGCGCTCGTGTTTGCGTCGTTTCTCGATGGCGTCCATTACCTTGCTGCGCAGGCGGCGAAGTTCTACGCAGTTGGCACGCATTTCCCCGTGGCGTTTACTGCTAAGCAGTACTAAACCGAGCAGCGGCCATACGACGCTTTCTACGTAAATAAATGGATGCGGTGAAAACCGAAAAGCCGGTAAAGCGAACAATAGGCAGGCGATGAAAAGACCGTACATGCCCCAGACCCATTTTGGTCGCCCGTAAGCGATCATGAAATTGCAGAGGGTGATAAAGAGGGCCAACACGACACAGGCTTTCTCAGCAGCAGACGCCGATAAAGCCCACGGAGCTGTGCGCGGGTAGTAGTGTTCCAACAGCGCCACGACAGCGGTCCCGCCTAAAATACCCATGAAGATGGCACCCATAAAGACGGGAAAAAACCGCAAAAGAAAGGGGCGCACCGGTATAAGAAATCTCACTCTGAAAAATTTCATTCCGAGATTTCCTCATGCAGCCCAACCGCGATAATCCGGATGTTCCCAGACCTCACACTGCCAGCAATACTCGATACGGCGCCAAGGGCATCAAGCATCTGAATCATGGTCCCACGCCTTACTTCAGACGAAGTGAAACGCTTGGGCATCTCACCAGTCATCTGCTTTAGCTTGAGCATTTTTCGGGATATTTCCGGATGGTTGATACTTATCAGCTCCTTGGTGAGCTTCACCCGCTCCTGCCGATTCAACCCTTTGAGCACTTGGTGTGTACTTCTCCCCGTTGCCTTTTTGAGCGAATTAACCATTCGAATCGTAGACCTTGCTGTGTTGCCAGCACCTAGTAATGAGGCGGCGTCTAGCCCAAGCGTTACGGCTTGATACCATTCGTTGCGGTCGAGTTCATCATTAAGTGCTGGGTCTACAAATTCATTTCGCGTTCGTCGCATACCAATCGCGCATTGGAGAGTGCTTGCCGAAGCGCCTACGACGCTAATCGCGGCAACTACACCTGTGGCTCCAAAAGTAAACGGGGTCAGCGCTGCGCCCCCCAGTATCACGAACCAACTGATCACCGCCGAAGCACACGCAACCCCCGCATTCACCGCCTCAAACGTCACATCCGCCTCTCGCGGTTCATTCGCCAGCCGCCGTGCAAACTCCACCCGCCCGACATAACTGGGCGCCTCCCGCAAAATCACCTTCTTGGGCACAACGCTGCAAATCGGCTGGAACTCGCGCAACACGATCACCCGCAACTGCGCATCGAGGTACACCACGCCAGCACCGACAATCGCCGGATCAGCATCAATGGCGGCAAACAACTTACGCAGATCAATCGTGCTTTCCACCCACTGCCGCGTCGTCAAGTGCGCACTGGGGAACCCGTCTTTCAACACACTGGAAGTCATCCCTTAACTCCGGTTTTTCACAAGAGCGCAGAGGGTAAAGACTGGGCATCGCGTAAAAATGTCAGAAGCTTCGCTTTATCCAGACAGGCACTTCCTGATCACGGTGTAGCGTCTTGTAGGCCATGTCCCGAATAAGAAAAAGTACGCCCCGCGCCACTACCGGCGGACATCATTACAGGGAACGACAATAGGGGAGTCACCTCGATTTCTTTATTCGGATTATTGCGCGCTCGTGTTTGCGTCGTTTCTCGATGTCCACCGTGACTTTGCGGCGCATATGACGAAGCTCTACGGCCGTGGCGCGCATTTCTCGATGGCGCTTGCTGTGAAGCAGTAGAAGACCAAAGGCCGGCCAAAAAACACTACTGGCGTAAACAAATGGATATGGCGAAAACTGAAAAGCTGGCAAAGCAACCAGTAAACAGGCAAAGAACAGGCCGTACATGCCCCAGGCCCACTTCGGTCGCCCATAGGCGATCATGAAATTGCAGTGCGTGATAAAGCAGGCCAGCACCACAGCCGCAGCTTCAGCAGCCGAATTCGATAAGGAGGGTAAGTAATAGTTTTCAACCAGCACGACAGCGGCAGCACCACCGAAGAGACCCGAAAAAATCACGCCGATAAACACGGGAAAATTAAGGACCAGAAAAGGTCGAAGTGGCACGAGGAATTTCATTCTGACGCTTGCTCGTAGAGTCCTAACGCAATTGTCCGAGTGTTCCCGGACCGCACACTGCCAGTAATGCTTGAGATAGCGCCAACGGCGTCAACCATCTGCACGACGGTCCCACGCTTTATTTCGGCCGAGGTGTAGCGCTTGGGTAGCTCTCCAGCCATTTGCTTCAGTTTGATCATTTTCCGGCTGATTTCTGGGTGGTTGATACTCAGTAACTCCTTGGTCAACTTTACCCGTTCCTGTCGACTCAGCCCTTTTAGTACCTGATGCGTGTTTTTCCCCGTTGTTTTTTTGAGCATGCTGACAAATCGAACCGTCGACATCGCCGCATTACTAGCACCTAACAACGAAGCGGCATCCAATCCGGCCATTACGGCCTGGTACCACGGTTCACCATCCAAAGCGTCGTTACGAGCAGGGTCAGTCATTTCGTTGTAAGTCCGACGAGCGCCGATCACGCATTGAACTGAACTGGCTATCGCTGACGAATAACCAATGGCAGCAACCACACCCGTCGCCCCAAAGGTAAAAGGACTCAGCGCCGAGCCGCCCACCATCACCAACCAACTGATCACCGCCGAAGCACACGCAACCCCCGCATTCACCGCCTCAAACGTCACATCCGCCTCTCGCGGTTCATTCGCCAGCCGCCGTGCAAACTCCACCCGCCCGACATAACTGGGCGCCTCCCGCAAAATCACCTTCTTGGGCACAACGCTGCAAATCGGCTGGAACTCGCGCAACACAATCACCCGCAACTGCGCATCGAGGTACACCACGCCAGCACCGACAATTGCCGGATCAGCATCAATGGCGGCAAACAACTTACGCAGATCAATCGTGCTTTCCACCCACTGCCGCGTCGTCAAGTGCGCACTGGGGAACCCGTCTTTCAACACACTGGAAGTCATCCCTTTACTCCGGTTTTTCACAAGAGCGCAGAGGGTAAAGACTGGGCATCGCGTAAAAATGTCAGAAGCTTCGCTTTATCCAGACAGGCACTTCCTGATCACGGTGTAGCGTCTTGTAGGCCATGTCCCGAATAAGAAAAAGTACGCCCCGCGCCACTACCGGCGGACACCAGTACAGGGAACGACAATGGCAACTGATATGTTTTTGAAGTTGGGCGACATCAAGGGCGAATCCAGGGATCAGGCCCATCGCGATGAAATCGAGATCAGCCGCTGGGGCTGGGGCATGTCGCAGACGGGCTCGATGCATAGCGGCAGCGGCGGTGGTGCGGGCAAGGTCAATATCGAGAACCTGTCCATCTCGAAAGTGATGGATAAGTCCTCACCCAACCTGATGATGGCCTGCTCCACCGGCAAGCATTACCCGCAAGCGCGGCTGGTGGTGCGCAAGGCCGGGGGCAGCAGTGCGGTGGAGTATCTGGTGATCACCTTGAAGGAGGTGATGGTGACGTCCTACCAAACCGACGCGGTGAAAAACAGTGACGAACTGACAGAGGTCATCGGCTTGAATTTCGCAAGCGTCGAAGTCAGCTACCAACCGCAGAAAGCCGACGGCGGCAAGGACGGCGGTGCGGTGAAATACGGTTGGAACATTCGTCAGAACGTGAAAATCTGACCACGCGAGCCAAGGCTACAGCCCCGCCTTGGCCGCCTCACGCAAACGGCGCACACCCACCAGCTTGCCCACCATCGCCCGATAGCCCTTGCCGTTGATCAGCAACAACCCCAACAGTGGCCAGAACAGACATTCGCTGTAGATAAACCAGTGGGGGCCATAGGCCAGTGTCGGCAGGGTCACCAGCAGACACACCACGAAAAACCCGACCATACCCCACACCGCCCAGGCGTGCCCGCGCACGACCAGGATGTTGCTGAGGGTCACGAACAGCGCGGCAAACAGCACCACGAACCACGACACCGTCGCGTTGGTAGCCATCGGCACGTCGGCGAAGTAGGTGCTGGCAGCCAGGGAAATAGCGCCGGAGCCGCCCAGGCAGCCTGCGAGAATCACACCGATGAACGACGGGAAATGTTCCAGAAGGAATGGTTTCAACGACGGCACAACACGCATTATTCGGACTCCTCGTACAAGCCAATCGCCAGGGTTTTCTTGACGTTATCCGAACGAGCCAGCCCCCAGCTGCCGAGCCCGGCGCCGAAGGCGTCGCCGATCTGCACGATGGTGGCGTGCTTGAGCTGGGTCGGGGTGAACCGCTTGGTCAACTCGCCACGCAGTTGCAGGAGCTTGCGCATCTTGGTCGACATCTGCGGGTCAGCAAGTTTCAGCAATTCCTTGGTCAGCTTCTCCCGCTCCTGGCCGTTGAGGCCCTTGAGCACCTGGCGCAAGCTTTTGCCGGTGGAGGCGCGGGTGACGTTGATCAGTTTGACCGTGGTCAGCGTCGACGCGCCCACGCCGACCAAGGCCGCGCCGTCCATGATTTTTGTCGCGGTCTGATACCACTCTTCGTTATCCAGGTAGTCGTTCATGCCTGGGTTGACGATTTCATTGCGCGTGCGATACGCGCCGAAGAAGCACGAGGCGGTACTGGCCGTGGCGCTGGCATAGCCGATCACGGTCATCACCGAACTGGCGCCGGCGGTGAACGGCACGGCGATAGTACCGCTCAGGACAACGAGCCACCCGATGATCGCCCCGCCGCAGGACAATGTGGTGTTGATGGCTTCGCCGATCAGCCGTCCTTCGCGCGGGTTGTTGACGACCTGGTCGGCGAACTGTGCCGGCGCGATGTATTTCTGTGCCTCGCGCACAATGATGCGCTTGGGCAGGATGCTGCAGATCGGCTTGAATTCGCGCAGGGTGACAACGTTGAAGTCGGCGTCGATATACACCACGCCGGCGCCGACGATAGCGGGGTCGGCGTCGATGGCGGCGAATAGCCGGGGTACGTTGATTTCACTTTCTATGCGCTGGCGCGCCATGAACTGGGAGCGGTTGGAGTCCATGCCGATGCCGGCCAGGGGGTTGCCCATGGGGGTGTTCTTCCTTGAAATTGATGTTGGCTGACCTGACGCCTTCGCGGGCAAGCCCGCTCCCACATTTGGCCGCATTCCCACAGGATAAACGCGGTCATCTGTAGGAGCGGGCTTGCCTGCGATGGCGATTGAATGGGCGCCACCTTAACAAACCGGCGCGCCACCGAATAGAAAGCAAAACGCCAGCACTCGGCTGGCGTTTTGCATATTCACGCGTCGATCAACGCGGCACCACCGGCTTGCGCGCAGGCTTGCCGCCCTTGCCCTTCGCCGCATCGCTACGTTCCTTGGCGGCCTGCTTGTTGCGGGCCTGGGCCGCGGCCTTGGCTTGCTCACGCTTGTCCCACGGGTTGCTGCCGTCACTGCCGCGCGGTGGCAGACCGGTGTGCTGGGTGAGGATCCTGGTGGTGGTTTCCTTGGCGACCTTATGGCTGCCGGCCGGCGTCGAGTTCTTGCGACGGGCGCTCTGGTAGCTGTCAGTGCTCGGCTGGTGCAGCGGGATCAACTGCTCCTTGCCCGGACCGATCAGGTCGGCGCGGCCCATGCGGGTCAGTGCCTCACGCAGCATCGGCCAGCCTTTGGGGTCGTGATAACGCAGGAACGCCTTGTGCAGACGGCGCTGCTCTTCGCTCTTGACGATGGTCACCGCGTCGCTCTTGTAGGTGACCTTGCGCAGCGGGTTCTTGCCCGAGTGGTACATGGCCGTGGCGGTGGCCATTGGCGACGGGTAGAACGCCTGCACCTGGTCGGCACGGAAGCCGTTGCCCTTGAGCCACAGGGCCAGGTTCATCATGTCTTCATCGGTGGTGCCCGGGTGGGCGGCGATGAAGTACGGGATCAGGTACTGCTCCTTGCCCGCTTCCTTGGTGTACTTCTCGAACATGCGCTTGAACTTGTCATAGCTGCCAATGCCCGGCTTCATCATCTGGTTGAGCGGACCTTCCTCGGTGTGTTCCGGGGCGATCTTGAGGTAACCACCCACGTGGTGGGTTACCAGCTCCTTGACGTATTCCGGCGACTCGACCGCAAGGTCGTAGCGCAGGCCGGACGCGATCAGGATCTTCTTCACCCCCGGCAACGCACGAGCGCTGCGGTACAGCTGGATCAGGGAAGAGTGGTCGGTGTTCAGGTTCGGGCAGATGCCGGGGAACACGCACGACGGCTTGCGGCACGCGGATTCGATTTCCGGACTCTTGCAGGCGATGCGGTACATGTTCGCGGTCGGACCGCCGAGGTCGGAGATCACTCCGGTAAAGCCCGGGACCTTGTCGCGAATCTCTTCGATCTCGCGAATGATCGACTCTTCGGAACGGTTCTGGATGATGCGGCCTTCGTGCTCGGTGATCGAGCAGAAGGTGCAGCCGCCGAAGCAGCCACGCATGATGTTCACCGAGAAGCGGATCATGTCGTAGGCCGGGATCTTCTCCTTGCCATACGCCGGGTGCGGGACGCGGGCGTAAGGCATGCCGAACACGTAGTCCATTTCTTCGGTGGTCATCGGGATGGGCGGCGGGTTGAACCACACATCCACTTCACCATGCTTCTGCACCAGGGCGCGGGCGTTACCTGGGTTGGTCTCCAGGTGCAACACGCGGTTGGCGTGGGCGTAGAGCACCGCATCGCCGCGGACTTTTTCCACGGAAGGCAGGCGTATCACCGTTTTGTCGCGGGTCATGCGCGGGCTGGCCAGGATCTGTACGACCTTGGCTTCTTCCGGGTCATCCACCGGCCCCTTTTCCTGCTCGATGGCGCAGGCCTGGGTGTCCTGGGTGTTGACGTACGGGTTGATGATCTTGTCGATCTTGCCCGGGCGGTCGATACGCGTGGAGTCCACTTCGTACCAGCCTGCCGGCGTGTCACGACGAATGAACGCGGTGCCGCGCACGTCGGTGATGTCTTCGATCTTGTGGCCCCACGACAGGCGCTGGGCGACTTCGACAATCGCCCGCTCGGCGTTGCCGTACAGCAGGATGTCGGCGCAGGCGTCGATCAGGATCGAGTTGCGTACGCGATCCTGCCAGTAGTCGTAGTGCGCGATGCGGCGCAGGGAGGCTTCGATGCCACCGAGCACGATCGGCACGTGCTTGTAGGCTTCCTTGCAGCGCTGGCTGTACACCAGGCTGGCGCGGTCCGGGCGTTTGCCGGCCATGCCGCCGGGGGTGTAGGCGTCGTCGGAGCGGATTTTCTTGTCGGCGGTGTAGCGGTTGATCATGGAGTCCATGTTGCCGGCCGCGACGCCGAAGAACAGGTTCGGCTCGCCGAGCTTCATGAAGTCGTCTTTGGACTGCCAGTTCGGTTGGGCAATGATCCCGACGCGGAAGCCCTGGGACTCCAGCAGCCGGCCGATGATCGCCATGCCGAACGACGGATGGTCAACGTAGGCATCACCAGTGACGATGATGATGTCGCAGGAATCCCAGCCAAGCTGATCCATCTCCTCCCTGCTCATGGGCAGGAATGGCGCTGGACCGAAGCATTCGGCCCAATACTTGGGATAGTCAAATAACGGCTTGGCTGTTTGCATGACGGTGACCGGTGTTGAGATGAAAAATCGCGGGGGCGGAATATAGCACAAATTTTGACCAATTCCGACGGCAATGGTCGGCTTTTACCACGCCCCCTGCTTAATCCGGCAACAAGCCTAATTTGCGGGTGTGCGGGGCCTAATCCGCTAGGCCCTTGCCCTACGGCGCCATGAATAGGCTTTCGCAACGCCCCCTATTCCGTTGGAAATGCCGATGAACAGTCACACCGCTCTATCCCCGCCCGCCCCGGGCCCCGATGCCCACGCAGACTTCATCAAAACCCAGCTCCCCACATGGCTGGCCCGAGCGCCGGCGGATATACGCACCGCCTTGCGCAACAGTTTGCTCAAAGGCAATCAATCCAGGCATCAACTTCAAGCGGTCTTCGATCGCATCCAGAGCCCGGAGGCGTTCGCGCTCCCCCTGCTCGAGCAGGCCATGAAGAGTGAGTACTTGACGCTGCTGGATGCGAAGACGTCGATCCTGGTTCGCGAGTGGAAAACCAGCCACCTGCTCGGACTGCTGCATACCCACGCACGCACCACCGAACAATCCCTTCTGGAAGCGGCGCTACAGAACTTCGAGGCGTCGGAGGCTGAAGACGATGGCATGGAGGCAGGCTCGAAGATTCTTAACACCAGCGCCTCCGGGCGCATTGATACATTGCAATCACCCACCCTCTTCGCCGGCTTCTGTCGCCGGCTGGACCTGGGCGGCAAATACCTCAACCATATTCGCGCGGTCATCAAATCCAGCGTGGTGGTGCGCGGACACTTCCGCGAGCACGAACAACACAAGCTCGCCGTGGCTGCTCAGTTGGCCTACCTTAAGGGCGACATACCGCAAACCCTTTACGAGGACTTGAGCGGCCTCACAGAACACGGCCATCACGTTGCCCTGACCTGCAACCATCTGACCATCGGCGGGGTGGTGCTGCCCAGCGTTCTGGTTATCTACGCCCTCCGGGCCGAGACCCAGCCAATCCTCTACACCCCCGAAGATCCGACAGCCCCCATCCGTCTACACCAGACGATGCAGGAACTGGAAACACAACTCACCGCACGCCTTCTGCAACCGCAATACCTGGCGTTTTTCAAAGGCCTGGTCCCCGTGCACTTGCGAGAATCACTACTGGCCGTGAAGCCCAGTTGGGTGGATTGGCTGCCTGTTGGCTCACCGGGAAAAATCAGGCCCGCCCACCTGGAAAAACCGCTGACACTGACTGGCATCACTGGCCATCTGTTCCAAGCCATCAGCTTGAAGCGTTTCGCGCAGATCGAAAGCGACGCTTGCGCAGTGGCAGTCCCCACAGCACAGGCCGACATTATCAGCCGACAAAAGCGCTTGCAGTACTACATAGACCTGGGCAAATCCCTGCTGTTTTTCGCTGCATCGTTCGTGCCCATCGTGGGTGAAGCGCTCCTGATTGTCACCGGCGCGCAATTGATCGGCACGGTCTACAACGGTTTTGCCGCCTGGCGCCGAGGCGACAGCCACGCAGCGCTCGAAGATCTGTTGGACGTGATCGACAATGTCGCCATGGCCGTCGCCACCGCCGGCGCCATCAAGGCCGGACGGTTCACTGCGGGGCTGGTGAAAGTACAGGTGCGCAACCAAGGATGGCGCCTGTGGCACGCTGACCTGAAGCCTTACCGTCAGCCGGAAGCGCTGCCCAACCATTGGGTTGCCGACAAACAGGGGCTGTATTCTCACGAACAGCAGTACTACGTGAAACTGGATGACCATGCCTATGCCGCCCGACGCTCACCCATTGGCAGCCAATGGGAGCTGTCACACCCCTCTGACCCGCATGCGTACTCGCCGCCGCTGCTCACCAATGGCGCAGGCGGTTGGCGCCACGCGCACGAGACGCCCCTGGACTGGGACAACTTCAAACTGATCAAGCGACTGGGCCCCGACGCTGCCAACATCAAGCCACACGCCGTCGAACCTATCCTGTTGCTAAGCGGCGCAGACACCACGACGATACGCCTGGCCCATGAAGAGATGGTCCGTCCACCGCCCTTACTGCGTGACACCGTCAGGCACTTCAACCTGGACCAGGAAATCAGTGATTTCAACCTGGAACGCGCCGAGGGTGCCTCGGTGACAGCGCTATCGCCACTTATTCAGTTTCACCTGCTGGGCTCGCTGCCGGAGTGGCCCGCCTCGTACGTATTGAGGGTCGTGGACAAGCAACAGAAAATTTTGATGAGCGCCGGCAATGGAACACTGCAAATCAACGTCAGTGAGGCCCGGTTCAGAAAGGGAGAGCTGTTGCATGTGGTGCAAGAGCAGTTGCCACAGACCGAGTTCAATCAGCTTTTGCCCCCTACCCCCATCGACTATTTCACCAAAACCGAAAACCTGGCCACGGTATTGACCAAGCACGCCTCGCAAAAAAAACAGTGGCTGTTTTCCCAGCTCAATGGCGCAAGTGAAACCGCCATCACCCCGGCTGAAACAAGCATGCGCACACTCATACCGGAACTGACCAAAAGCCACCTCGAAGAACTGGAGTCCACGCTTACGCAGCCGGAACACCAGCGCCTGCAAAAGGGCGAAGGCCTGCCCGACCTATTGCTTGAGGAGGCCAACGCCTACCGCTGCGCGGCAGACGCCACGCGGCTAAAAAGCAGTATTTTCCTCGGCTCGATGCGCAACCGCGAGAGCGTGCCGATGGCGCTGTACACCCTGGAACAGATTCCCGGCTGGCCTACCTCCCACAGGCTTGAACTGTATGATGGCAGCGCCGACGGCCCGCTTCTGGGGAGTATCGGTGACGGCGAGGCCAGCGCACCGCATGCCTTGATCCGACAAGGCGAGCTATACGCCATCCACGACGCCCAAGGGGCACAACCGAGCGCCCCCCTTCCTCTGCCTGAGGCGATTGAGCAAACACTCTCCCCCACTGAACACAGCGCACTGCTCAGCCAATCGGGCACAACCAGCCTTGAGCAGGCTCTGCACAAAACCGCCCAACGGCTATTGGCCGAGGGCCCGACGCCTTGCCGAGCCTTGCCGCCTTTCCCGCCGGCATCAAACGGCGCAGGAATAGCACTCGACCCGCTATTCGCGGAAACGGCGCCGTTGTCCGGGCTGACAGCAGGGCCTGACAACATCCATCGAACCCCTGCGCTATCGGACGGCAGTTGCCGTTATTACATTCAAGACAGTCAGAAATATTACCGAGTCAAACCTGCCCATCCGGGATGGCGGCTGATCGACACCCGCAGCCCTTTCAGGTTCTATCAACCCTACCTGCGTAACAAAGCCGGAGGGGGGTGGGAAATTGATCCCGCCAAAGGAAAATTACTCGGCGGAGGAAACTCCCCTACACCGTCAGCTGAAGACATGGATTCGAGTGCGGATTTTGAGTCGACCCACACCTCCAGCACGTACCTGTCCGCCGAAGAGGGCTGGGTAAAGGCGCAATACACACGTCAAGAACTGAACCACATGCGCGCCGAGCGCGGCTATCAATTCAGCCAAAACTACCGGGGTCATTATGATCGTGCCAACAACGGCCGTTATCCGCTACGCGACCAACAAGGCAAGCCGATGCGTATTCGGCTGCTACAAAGTCGAGGAAGATCGTTAACGTCCAACCGTGTATACGAGAATATTCAGCTTCGTCCATACATCCGGTGGGAAGGCTATGAAAGCGTCGCACAGCTTTATGAAGACAAACTCGAGGTGGTGCCCTTCACAGCAGCCCATCAACGATTTCCCCAAGAAGCCTCGCTGATCGGCCAAGCCACCGTTATCAGCCGGCGCCCCCTCGCAGCCGGTGAAGCACTGGGTGTCTACGGTGGAGAGTTGTTGCCCCTGTTCATTGCCAAGGCGCGCAGGGACCCTTATCTGATGGCAGTGAAAAACGTCAGGCCGACCACTCCCTTTGCAGTGAATACCCAGCCAGTGCTCTCTGGAGACAATGTGCTGTCGCGGATCAACACCCTATTTGACTACGACACTGCGGGCACCCCGGTCCGGCAGGCCGCCACTGGCTATAACGTTGAAGCCGCGCAGTTTCGGGTCCAGGCCCAAACAGGCGACGGCCCTTCGGAGCAACTGATCCTCACCGGGCTTTTTGCCAGCGAAAACATCCAAGCGGGCAGTGAGTTACGCTGGAACTACCAATACGACGAAGCCACGATCCGGGATCTGTTTGCCAGGCCTTAGCCAGCGTTACTCGTCATCGTCGAAGTTGTAGCTACCCGGCGCCAGGTTCTCGAAGCGAGTGTACTTGCCGATGAACGCCAGGCGGATAAAGCCGATCGGCCCGTTCCGCTGCTTACCGATGATGATTTCGGCGATGCCCTTGTGCTCGGTCTCGGGGTGATACACCTCGTCGCGATACACGAACATGATGACGTCGGCGTCCTGCTCGATCGCTCCGGATTCCCGCAAGTCGGAGTTCACCGGGCGCTTGTTGGGACGCTGTTCCAGGGAGCGGTTGAGCTGGGACAACGCCACCACCGGGCAGTTGAATTCCTTGGCCAGGGCCTTGAGGGACCGGGAAATCTCGGAAATCTCGTTGGTGCGGTTGTCGCCGCTGGAGCCGGGGATCTGCATCAATTGCAGGTAGTCGATCATGATCAGCGCAATGTCGCCGTGCTCACGCACCAGGCGGCGGGTACGTGCGCGCATCTCCGACGGGCTGATGCCCGCGGTGTCATCGATGAACAACTTGCGATCGTTGAGCAGGTTGACCGCCGAGGTCAGGCGCGGCCAGTCGTCGTCTTCCAGGCGACCGGCACGGACCTTGGTCTGGTCGATACGGCCCAGGGACGAGAGCATCCGCATGATCAGCGATTCACCTGGCATCTCCAGGGAGTACACCAATACGGTCTTGTCGCTGCGCAACACGGCGTTTTCCACCAGGTTCATCGCAAAGGTGGTTTTACCCATGGATGGACGGCCGGCGACGATGATCAGGTCGGCCGGTTGCAGGCCGCTGGTCTTCTCGTCGAGGTCGGTGTAGCCGGTGGAAATACCGGTGATGGCGTTGTCGGTGTTGAACAGCGTGTCGATACGGTCGATGGCCTTGGTCAACAGCTCGTTGACGCCCACCGGGCCGCCAGTCTTCGGGCGTGCTTCGGCGATCTGGAAGATTTGGCGTTCGGCTTCGTCGAGGATCTCGGCGGCGGTGCGGCCTTCGGGGTTGAAGGCACTGTCGGCGATTTCGGTGCTGATGCCGATCAACTGGCGCAGGGTGGCGCGCTCGCGGACGATCTGCGCATACGCCTTGATGTTGGCGACGGACGGCGTATTTTTTGCCAGTTCACCGAGGTAGCCCAGACCGCCGACTTGGGAGGTCTGGCCTTCCTTGTCCAGCTGCTCGGCCAGGGTCACCACGTCGATCGGCGAGTTCTGGTCGGCCAGCTTGGCGATGGCACGGAAGATCAGGCGGTGGTCATGGCGATAGAAATCACCGTCCGAGACTTGATCCAGCACGCGCTCCCAGGCGTTGTTGTCCAGCATCAAGCCACCGAGCACGGCCTGTTCGGCCTCGATGGAATGCGGCGGCACCTTCAGGGCAGCGGTTTGCAGATCGTATTGCTCAGGAGCTGAAATATCGTTCATGGCCACTTGGAATTTGGGGTGTGTAGAAAAACAAAAGGCACGACCTGTAAACAGGATCGTGCCCGATGTTAACCGGCTGACACCGTAGGTGCCAGTCAGTTAGGTGCGACTTAAGCTGCTACCACGACAACGCGTACGGTGGCTTCAACTTCGGCGTGCAGGTGCACGGCTACGTCGAATTCGCCTACGTTGCGGATGGTGCCGTTCGGCAGACGAACTTCGCTCTTCTGCACTTCAACGCCGGAGGCGGTCAGTGCATCAGCGATGTCGTGGGTGCCGATCGAACCGAACAGCTTGCCTTCGTCACCGGCGGTGGCAGTGATAGTCACTTCCAGCTCAGCCAGTTGGGCAGCGCGAGTTTCGGCCGAAGCTTTCTTGTCTGCTGCTGCTTTTTCCAGCTCAGCACGACGCTCTTCAAACGCAGCCAGGTTGGCAGCGGTTGCAGCGGTGGCTTTGCCGTATGGCAGCAGGTAGTTACGACCGTAGCCGGCCTTAACGTTCACTTTGTCGCCCAGGTTGCCCAGGTTGGCGACTTTTTCCAGAAGGATCAGTTGCATGTGAAAATCCTCTAACTTTTAACCTTCACCGTTCGCGTTGTCGGCGTCTTTCGGCGCCAGACGACCGCGAAAATCAATCAGGCCGTCGACAATGGCCAAGACCACGAGTAACGGATAGATCAGCTGCATGAACAGCAACAGCGTGACGTACAACCCCACCAGCCAGAATTTGGCCAGGCGCTTTCGCGCAACCAGCCCATGAATCAGGGCCAATCCGGCAAACACCAGCGGTACGCTGCAAATCGGCGCCAACACGGCCATCTGTGGGCCGAAATTCGGCCCGACAACCATGCACGCCAGCAGCAACATCGCCGGCCCCGCTGGGATTCTGATACTGCGAAATTCGCGACCAAAACCACCCGGGTTGTACAACAA
This sequence comes from Pseudomonas sp. FP2335, assembly GCF_030687535.1. Lineage (NCBI taxonomy): Bacteria > Pseudomonadati > Pseudomonadota > Gammaproteobacteria > Pseudomonadales > Pseudomonadaceae > Pseudomonas > Pseudomonas sp. FP2335. Next base: position 633,260 of record NZ_CP117437.1, on the reverse strand, counting down.
CGCCTGCCAATAGCGCCCAACAATCAGGCTCAGCACGCTGACGACCTGCAACAATGCCGCAATCAGGCCGGTCAGGACCGGGGCAATCAGTGACGCAAACCGCGCTCGCTCATCTACCGACAATTGCTGGTAGAGATCCCCGAGGGCCATCGGCAGGATCTTGACGATCTCTTGCGACAGCGCTTCGATTTGCGGGCGGAAAGCCGCGCCAAGCATCACTGAGTACACCAACCCCAATGCCACGCTGACCAGCAGCGTGCGGACCCAGGACTCACTTGCGCGCAGAACCAACGCAAGGCTCGATGACCCCAGCAGTACCAGAAGTACCCGTGGATCACCCAATTGCACCCACCAGATCAAGGCAGGCAACAATCCCAGGGCAAGAACGCCAAGGGCGTCCTTCAAACCGCGCCGCAGCAGCACAAGGCAACCAGCGGCAGCACCCAACCAATAAAGCAACGGCAATGCCGCACATCCAGCCACTACCAGAGTGGCCTGCACACGACCGCGCATGATGAACTCAGCTAAGGCGCGCATGCATTCAATCCCTTACTACTTGTCGACTGCCCGGTCTCAGCGGCCGTGGCTGTCGGTGTAGGCCAGCAGGGCCAGGAAGCGGGCGCGCTTGATAGCGGTGGCCAGCTGACGCTGATAACGAGCTTTGGTACCGGTGATACGGCTTGGAACGATTTTGCCGGTCTCGGATACGTAGGCTTTCAGAGTGTTGAGATCTTTGTAATCGATCTCCTTCACTTCTTCAGCGGTGAAGCGGCAGAATTTACGACGACGGAAGAAACGTGCCATTTGATAGGCTCCTTAAAAGGTCCGTGGATTACTCGTCAGCGTTGTCGCTGTTGTCGCTGTCATCACTATCAGCGCTTTCAGCGCCTTCGTGCTCAGGACGGTCGCGACGCTCACGGCGCTCACTGCGGTTTTCTTCAGCCTTGAGCATCTCGGATTGGCCGGTAACGGCTTCTTCGCGACGGATGACCAGGTTACGGATCACTGCATCGTTGTAGCGGAAGTTGTCTTCCAGCTCGGCCAGGGCCTTGCCAGTGCACTCAACGTTCAGCATCACGTAGTGAGCCTTGTGAACATTGTTGATTGCGTAGGCCAGTTGACGACGGCCCCAATCTTCCAGACGGTGGATTTTGCCGCCGTCTTCTTCGATCAGCTTGGTGTAACGCTCAACCATGCCGCCGACTTGCTCGCTTTGATCCGGGTGGACCAAAAAGATGATTTCGTAATGACGCATGAATGCTCCTTACGGGTTGTAGCCTGCCGCTCAAAAACGGTCAGACAAGGAGTGAATGACACTTATGGATCTTGCCGAAGGGGGACACATCGGTGCCCGCCAGGAAGGCAAGGGGCGCAATTGTAGAGAAGGGGGAGGAAGCGTGCAAGGTGATTGGTGATTATTTGAACAATCACCTTCTCAGGCCAAACACAAAACCAATGTGGGAGCGGGCTTGCTCGCGAATACGGTGTATCAGCCCCAATTGCAGTGACTGACATACCGTATTCGCGAGCAAGCCCGCTCCCACATTTGGCCTGCGACAGACCTAGTTACTTCTTCGGCTTGGCCTTCGCGCCACGCTGACGCTGCGCTTCGAACAAGCACACGCCGGTGGCAACCGACACGTTCAAGCTGCTGACGCTACCGGCCATCGGCAGGTGCACCAGATAATCGCAGTGCTCACGGGTCAGGCGACGCATGCCCTTGCCTTCGGCGCCCATGATCAGGATGGTCGGGCCGGTGAGGTCCTGGTCATAAATGCTGACCTCCGCCTCCCCTGCCGTGCCCACGACCCACAAGCCGCGCTGCTGGAGTTTCTCCAGGGTGCGCGCCAGGTTGGTCACGGCCACCAGCGGAATCACTTCCGCTGCACCGCAGGCAACCTTGCGCACAACCGGCGTCAGGGTGGCCGACTTGTCTTTGGGCACGATCACCGCCAGTGCGCCGGCAGCATCTGCCGAACGCAGGCAGGCGCCGAGGTTGTGCGGGTCGGTCACGCCGTCCAGCACCAGCAACAGCGGCGCACCCTCGGTACGGTCGAGCAGCTCGTCGAGCATCGCCTCGCCCCAGACCTGGCTCGGGCTTACGTCCGCAACCACGCCCTGGTGAACGCCTTCGACCCAAACGTCCATTTCACGACGCTCGGCTTGACCGATGGCAACCTTGTTTTGGTTCGCCAGCTCAACCAGCGCCTGAACGCGCGGCTCGCTGCGACCTTCTGCCAACCACACTTGTTTGACGCGCTTCGGGTGGTGACGCAGCAGTGCTTCCACGGCGTGTACGCCGTAGATTTTTTCCAGACTCATGACTTGGCCTTAGGTTTGCGCGACCCGCCGCTTTTGGCAGGGGCCGAGCCCGCTTTCGGCGGGCCTTTACGGTGTTTACTCGGCTTGCTCGACGGTTTTTCCGCCCCGTGGGACTTTCCCCCAGACGCCGCTTTACCACCGCTTTTGGCTTCGTTGAGCAACTGCTGCTTCAACTCACGACTCTTGCGCAGCTCGGCATTTTTCGCCGCGGCGTCGCTCGGGCGGTAGGCCTCGGGGGCTTTTTCCTTGGCCGCAGAGCGACGAGCAACCTTGGCCGGCTCAGGCTCAGGCGCTGCTTTGGCAGGGGCACCCTTGCCTTTGCTTGCCGGAGCAGTGGGTGTACTGCCACGCTTTTTACGGCTACCCGGCGACTCGGCCGGCTTGTCGGACATACCAAAATCGATCTTGCGCTCGTCGAGATCGACGCGCATGACCTGCACTTCCACGGTGTCGCCCAGACGGAAGCTGCGACCGGTGCGCTCGCCCGCCAGGCGGTGATGCACAGGATCGAAGTGGTAGTAGTCACCCGGCAAGGCGGTAACGTGTACCAGGCCTTCGACGTAGATGTCGGTCAGTTCCACAAACAGGCCAAAGCCGGTGACGGCGGTGATCACACCTGGGAACGACTCGCCTACGCGATCCTTCATGAACTCGCACTTGAGCCAGTTCACCACGTCGCGGGTAGCTTCGTCGGCGCGGCGCTCGCTCATGGAGCACTGCTCGCCCAACTGTTCCAGGGCCGCTTCGTCGTACGGATAGATCCGTGCCTTCGGAATGGTCATGGCACCGGCGCGCTTGACGTGCGGGGTGTTCTGCTTGGAATGGATCACGCTGCGGATCGCGCGGTGCGTGAGCAGGTCCGGGTAACGACGGATCGGCGAAGTGAAGTGCGTGTACGCTTCGTAATTCAGGCCGAAGTGGCCCTGGTTATCGGCGCTGTACACCGCCTGGCTCAGGGAGCGCAGCATTACGGTCTGGATCACGTGGTAATCCGGACGATCCTTGATGCTCGCCAGCAGTGCCTGGTAGTCCTTCGGCGTCGGGCCGTCCTTGCCTTTGTGCAGGGACAGGCCGAGCTCGCCGAGGAACGCGCGCAGCTTCTCCAGACGCTCCGGCGGCGGGCCGTCGTGCACGCGATACAGCGCAGGAATTTCGTGCTTCTGCAGGAATTCGGCAGTGGCCACGTTGGCCGCCAGCATGCATTCCTCGATCAGCTTGTGGGCATCGTTACGCGTGGTCGGGGTAATCGCGGCGATCTTGCGCTCGGAACCGAAGACAATCCGGGTTTCCTGGGTTTCAAAATCGATCGCGCCACGGGTATGACGGGCGCCCAGCAACACTTTGTACAGCGAATAAAGCTGCTTGAGGTGCGGCACTACGCCAGCGTATTCAGTACGCAGGGCCTTGGCTTCGCTGGTCTTCGGCGTTTCCAGAATGGTGCTGACCTTGTTGTAGGTCAGGCGCGCCTGGGAGTGGATCACCGCTTCATAGAACTGGTAGTCGGTCATTTCGCCGGTTTTCGAGATGGTCATCTCGCACACCATGGCCAAACGATCGACTTTCGGGTTCAGGGAGCACAGGCCGTTGGACAGCTGCTCAGGCAGCATCGGAATCACGCGCTCGGGGAAATACACCGAGTTGCCGCGCACCTGGGCTTCGTTGTCCAGGGCCGAACCGATCTTCACATAGCTGGACACGTCGGCAATCGCAACGAACAACTTCCAGCCGCCGGAAAACAGACGCAGCTTGCCCGGCTTGGCTTCGCAGTAGACCGCATCGTCGAAGTCGCGGGCATCTTCGCCGTCGATGGTGACGAACGGCAGATGGCGCAGGTCGATGCGTTTTTCTTTGTCTTTTTCTTCCACTTCCGGCTTGAGCTTGGCGGCTTCTTTCAGCACAGCCTCAGGCCAGACGTGAGGAATATCGTAGGTGCGCAGCGCAACGTCGATTTCCATGCCCGGCGCCATGTAGTTGCCGACCACTTCAACAATATCGCCCTGTGGCTGGAACCGTGCGGTTGGCCAGTGGGTGATCTTCACCTCGACGAACTGACCGACCTTGGCGGCGCCATTGCGACCCGGGGTGATCAGCACTTCCTGCTGGACCTTCGGGTTATCCGGCACTACAAAGCCGATGCCGCCTTCTTCGAAGTAACGGCCAACGATGGACTCGTGGGCACGGGACACCACTTCGACGATCACGCCTTCACGGCGACCACGACGGTCGAGGCCAGACACGCGCGCCAGCGCACGGTCGCCATCGAACACCAGACGCATTTGCGCCGGGCTCATGAACAGGTCGTCGCTGCCGTCGTCTGGGATCAGGAAGCCGAAGCCGTCACGGTGGCCGGCGATGCGGCCCAGGATCAGGTCAAGCTTATCCACAGGTGCATAAGTGCCACGGCGGGTGTAGATCAGTTGTGCGTCGCGCTCCATGGCACGCAAGCGGCGGCGCAGGGCTTCGAGCTGGTCTTCGGTGGTCAGACCGAATTCTTCAACCAACTGCTCGCGGCTAGCAGGCGAACCCCGATCGGCGAGATGCGCCAGGATCAGTTCGCGGCTAGGAATAGGGTTTTCATATTTTTCCGCTTCACGAGCGGCCTCGGGATCGAGGGACTGCCAATCGGCCATTAGAGAGTTTTCACCTTGTCTATATGCGGGTTAGTTTGGCATACGCGTATTGAAACGGGAAATTTCAGGCATCAACAAGCGTTTAAAAGCCCTTTGGTGCCCTTTCCAGGCACCTTGCACGACCACTGGAGAAATATTCCAGGTTTTTTTCATGGCAGGGGTTTACAGCTCTAAAGCCCCTCCGTATAGTGCGCGCCATCGACGACGGCAACGTTGTTGATGTTGCCCAGGTGGTGAAATTGGTAGACACGCCAGCTTCAGGTGCTGGTGACCTTACGGTCGTGGAAGTTCGAGTCTTCTCCTGGGCACCAAATTCAGATCAAACCCGCGAAAGCGGGTTTTTTCGTTTCAGGCCTTTGATTTTTAACGCAAATCCCGATTTATTTTTTTGAATCAGGGGTTTACAGATCTAAAAGCCCGCCGTATAGTTCGCCCCATCAACAGCGGCAACGTTGCTTGATAATGCCCAGGTGGTGAAATTGGTAGACACGCCAGCTTCAGGTGCTGGTGATCGCAAGGTCGTGGAAGTTCGAGTCTTCTCCTGGGCACCAAATTCAGATCAAACCCGCGAAAGCGGGTTTTTTCGTTTCCGGGGTTTGAAAACGCCAGCCTCAAAAGTTGCATACCTATTCCCCCCTCGCCCGCACTTGAGAAGGTTTATCGTTTATCCTTGCAATGATTTGTTGCACTCAAGCGAGGAAACCTCCGGATGATGATCCGCGATACCCGTCTCAAGACATCCCTTCTGCGTGGCCTGACCATCACTCTGCTCGGCCTGACCCTGCTCTCGCCCGCCGCTTATTCTGCCGACAAGGTCTCCCTGACCCTGTACAACGGTCAGCACAAGGAAGTCGGCGATGAACTCGCCAAGGCCTTCGAAGCCAAGACCGGCATTCACGTCAACGTGCGCAAAGGCAGCAGCAACCAGCTGGCCAGCCAGGTCGTCGAAGAAGGCGCACGCTCCCCGGCCGATGTGATCTACACCGAAGAGTCGCCGCCGCTGAACAAACTCGGCGAGCAAGGCATGCTAGCCAAGATCGACGCCGCCACCCTCGATGTCTTGCCCAAGGACTATGTCGGCGCCAATGGCGACTGGATGGGCGTGACCGCGCGCACCCGCGTCGTGGCCTTCAACCCGAAACTGATCGCCGAAAAAGACCTGCCCAAGTCGGTGCTGGATTTCGCCGGCCCCGAGTGGCAAGGCAAGGTCGGCTTCGTGCCCACCAGCGGCGCGTTCCAGGAACAGGCCGTGGCGATCATCAAGCTGCACGGACGTGACGCCGCCGAAGAATGGCTGACCGGCCTGCGCGCATTCGGCAAGGTCTACAGCAACAACATGGTCGCCCTCAAAGCCGTGGAGAATGGCGAAGTGGCCACCGTGCTGGTGAACAACTACTACTGGTTTGCCCTGAAAAAGGAAAAAACCAACCTGGATTCGCAACTGCATTACTTCACTGATGGCGACGTTGGCGGGCTGATCACCGTGTCGTCCGCTGCCGCGCTGAAATCCAGCAAGCATCCCAAGGAAGCCCAGCAACTGCTGGCGTTCATGGCCAGTGAAGAAGGCCAGCGCGTGATCACCAACACCTCGGCCGAATACCCGCTGCGCAAGGGCATGGAATCCAGCCGCGGCCTCAAGCCTTTCAGCGAGTTGCAACCGCCGAAAGTCACCCCCGCCGACCTGGGCAACGCCGAAGAAGCCCTGGACCTGGAACGTGACGTTGGCTTGAACTGATGAACCCATCGCTCTGCGCCCCCGCCCTACGCGGGGGGTTCAGCCCGCGGCGCAAGCGGCCGTCGATCTGGCTGCTGTTGCCCGTGCTGTTTCTGGTGGGCTTGAGCCTGCTGCCGCTGGTGTACGTCGGGCTCAAGGCCTGGCAGGCTGGCTGGGCCGAGGCCGTGCACCTGCTGTGGCGCCCGTATGTATTCGGCCTGCTGCGCAACACCCTCGCGCTGATGGTCGGCGTGACGGTGACGTGCGCAGTGGTCGGGCTGTCCCTGGCGTGGCTGCTGGAACGCAGCAACCTGAGCGGTCGGCGTATCTGGGGCGTGATCCTGTGCCTGCCGTTTGCGGTGCCGGCGTTCGTCAGCAGCTTTACCTGGGTGTCGTTGAGTGCCAACTTCGAAGGCCTCGGCGGCGCGATCCTGGTGATGAGCCTGTCGAAATACCCGCTGGTCTTCCTGCCGGTGGCGGCGACCCTGCGAAACCTCGACCCGTCCCTGGAAGAGTCCGCACGCACCCTGGGGCTGAACCGTTGGGGCGTGTTCTGGCGCGTCACCCTGCCCTTGCTGTGGCCGTCGCTGCTGGCCGGGGCGTTGTTGATCGCGCTGCATATGCTGGTGGAATTCGGCGCGCTGTCGATCATCGGCCTGCAAACATTCACCACCGCGATCTACCAGCAATTCGAACTGGAATTCAGTAACGCCAACGCCGCGATGCTCTCGGCGGTATTGCTGGTGATGTGCCTGACATTGCTGTGGCTGGAGCTGCGTGTACGCGGCAAGGGCCGACACGTGCGCATCGGCCAGGGCGCGGCGCGACATGCCGGGCAGGTGCGATTGGGCAAGTGGGCACCGCTGGGGCAACTCTATTGCCTGGCACTGGCGATCATCGGCAGCGGCATTCCGTTGGGCATGCTTGGTTACTGGCTAGCGGTAGGTTCATCGGCAGCGTTTCCGGTGGCCGCGATCAGTGAGGCGCTGCTGTCCTCGCTGGCGCTGTCCCTCGGCGGCGCAGCGTTGTGCCTGGTGCTGGCGGTGCCGGTAGGCTTGCTGGTGGTGCGTTATAAAGGCCAGTTGGCGATCTGGGCCGAGCGCTTGCCCTACCTGCTGCACGCCCTGCCCGGCCTGGTGATTGCGTTGACGCTGGTGTATTTCGCGCTGCATTACGTGCCGGCGCTGTATCAGACGTCGGCGCTGTTGCTGATTGCGTATGCGTTGCTGTTTTTGCCTTTGGCTCAAGCACCGATCCGTACGGCGCTGAACAAGGCTGCTCCGCAATTGGAAGAGGCTGCACGCACCTTGGGCGCGTCGTCGTTCAGCGCGTTTTGCCGGGTGACCTTGCCGATCATCTTTCCTGCATTGGGTGCGGCGTTCGCACTGGTATTTCTGGATGCCATGAAGGAATTGACGGCGACCTTGCTGCTCAGCCCGACCGGGTTGAATACCCTGGCGACGGCAGTGTGGGCGCACACTTCGAATGTGGAATTTGCAGCGGCGGCGCCGTATGCGGCGCTGCTGATTCTGGTGTCGGGGTTGCCGGTTTATCTGCTGACGACTCGGATGTATCTGAGCCGCTGATACCGCTATCGCAGGCAAGCCAGCTCCCACATTTGACGGTATTCACAAATCAAAATGTGGGAGCTGGCTTGCCTGCGATGAGGCCGGAGCTGACGACCTTCAAGCGCGAAACTGCCCCAGGCTGGCCTTCAACTGCGCCGCCAACCCATCCAGCACCTTGCCACTGGCGGTCGTCTCCACCACCGCCTGCGCCGCCCGCTCGGCCTGGGCATGGATCACCTCGACCCGCCCACGCACCGCCTGCGCGCCTTGCGCCTGATGCTCCGCCGCACGCGTCGCCAAACCAATAGCCGCATGCACTTGCTCCACCGAAGCCTGTACGGTCTGCTGCAAGCGCACGCTGTCGCGCAGCACCAGCAAGCCTTCATTGGCCTGACGCCCGGCCTTGCCGATGGTTTCCACCGCTTCACGCGCGCCCTGCTGCAACGCGACGATATGCGCCTGAATGTCGCCGGTAGAGCTCTGGGTCTTGCTGGCCAATGCCCGCACTTCGTCCGCCACCACCGCAAAGCCGCGCCCGGTTTCGCCGGCACGTGCCGCCTCGATGGCGGCGTTGAGCGCCAACAGGTTGGTTTGCTCGGCAATGCCATGGATCACCGTCAACACCACCTCAATCTGCTCACTTTGCTGGGCCAGGCGCTCGATCACCTTGGAACCGGCCTGCACCTGCCCCGCCAGCGCTTCGATCAGGCTGCCGACTTCCGTCGAGGTGCGTGAGTTTTCATCCGTGGCCTGGCGAATATCCACCACCTGCTGCAAGGCGGCCTGCATGGCATGGCTTTCGGCCTGGGCCTCGTCAGCCATTTGTGACAGCGCCCGCAGGCTCTCGGCCACCTCATCGCGCTGCAAACCGGCAGCGGCGTCGGCGCCAGCGTTGCGCAGGGTCATCGCGCCGATTTCCACGCCGGTGCGTTGGGCCACATCGCCGGCTTCACGCACGATGGGTTGCAACTTATCCACAAAGCGATTGACCGCCGAAGCCATGTCGCCGATTTCATCCTTGCTGCTGATTTGCACACGTTTGGTGAGGTCGCCCTCGCCCGCGGCCAGGTCATCCATTGCGGCAATCAACAGCTTCAGGCGATTGACCACACGGCGCCCGAGCACGATGGCGATCAGCAGCAGGACACCCAGACCGACCAGCGCGAGCCCCATGCCGATGCGCCAGCGCAGCGTGCCGGCGGCCTCCTGTACGGCGCTGGTGGTGTTGGCGGTCATCTGGGTGGCGGTGGCTTGTGCCGATTGCAGGCGTGCGCCCATGGCGGCGGCGCTGTCAGCGGCGGCGCCTTTGAGGCTGTCACCAACCAGTTGATCACCGCTGGCGATCAGGGTGGCGAAACGCTTGTCCAGGGCTTGCAGGTCGGCCTCGACCGAAGCCGTCGAAACGCCCATCAGAACCTTGCCGATTTCCACGCCGTTGGGGCTTATGGAGGCCTCGACGTAGTACACCGACGGATCGTTCTTCGCCGCATTCAACACTTTGTCGAGTGCGCGGTCACCCTGGCCTTTTTCCAGCAACGCCTTGTTGATCGGGTTTTCCCGGTTCAAGTAGCGCGTCAGGTGCTCGCCCGCCGCGTCGTCGTAGACCACGAACAGCACGTTGGGATTGCGCTGGGCGCGCCGGGCGAACTCGGACAAGGTCGGCACGTCGCTGTCCCACATGGCGCGTGGCGCCACCGAGGCCAGTAGTTGCGCCATGTCGTTGGCGGAGTCTTTCAGGTCTTTTTCCAGGGTCGCACGCAGTTGCTTCTGTTCTTCCTGCAAGCGCGTCGAAAGTCCGGCGGTCAGACGCTGACGGGTACTGGTCGACAAGCTGTCGAGGCTGGACGTGACTTCCTTGCCGGCTTGCGCCAACTCGCCAGACAGTTTCTGGCTGTCGATACCCAGGCGATTACCCAAATCCGCTTCCAATGCAGTCACCGTGCTCCGCGTCAGAGCGACGGCCACCAGCACTTGCACCAAAAGGGCGATACCTAGGGTAACGAACACGGGCCGCAACAGACGACTTTGTAACAATGAGAGAACGGCAGACATCGGGAATCCCTCCACCACGGGTGCCATTAAATTGATAGCACCGCGAAAGAAGGATTCAAAGCAAGGGTCGTGCCGCTTGATCGCCAGAAACGACAAAGGGCTCCCGAAGGAGCCCTTTGCTTTTTACATCAACAGCTTATTAAGCGAACGGGTGACGCAGAACGATAGTTTCGTTGCGGTCCGGACCCGTCGAAATAATGTCGATCGGTGCGCCGATCAGCGCTTCAACGCGCTTGATGTAGGCACGGGCGTTGGCCGGCAGTTCTTCCAGGGTTTTGGCACCCACGGTCGATTCGGTCCAGCCCGGCACTTCTTCGTACACAGGCAGCAGGCCCACGTAGCTGTCAGCGTCGGTCGGGGCAACATCATTACCGTTTGCGTCTTTGTAGCCGACGCAAATGTTGATGGTTTCCAGGCCGTCGAGTACGTCCAGCTTGGTCAGGCAGATGCCCGAGATGCTGTTCACATCGATAGCGCGACGCAGGATAACGGCGTCGAACCAGCCGCAACGACGGGCACGGCCGGTGGTGGCACCGAACTCGTGGCCTTGCTTGGCCAGGTGAGCGCCGACTTCGTCGAACAGCTCAGTCGGGAACGGACCCGAACCTACACGGGTGGTGTAGGCCTTGGTGATGCCCAGGATGTAGTCCAGGAACATCGGGCCAACACCGGAACCGGTCGCAACGCCACCAGCGGTGGTGTTGGAGCTGGTCACGTACGGGTAGGTGCCGTGGTCGATGTCCAGCAGGGAGCCTTGGGCGCCTTCGAACATGATGTCTTTGCCGGCGCGACGCAGGTCGTGCAGTTCGGCGGTCACGTCCAGCATCAGCGGCTTGAGCAGCTCAGCGTATTCCTTGCACTCAGCCAGGGTCTTGTCGAATTCGATAGCCGGTTCTTTGTAGTAACCGACCAGCATGAAGTTGTGGTAATCCACCAGTTCACGCAGTTTGTCTTCGAAACGCGGCATGTTGAGCAGGTCGCCCACACGCAGGCCACGACGTGCGACCTTGTCTTCGTAGGCCGGGCCGATGCCGCGACCGGTCGTACCGATCTTCAGCTCGCCACGCGCCTTTTCACGGGCCTGGTCCAGCGCGACGTGGAAGGACAGGATCAGCGGGCAGGACGGGCTGATACGCAGGCGCTCGCGCACAGGTACGCCTTTCTCTTCCAGCTTGATGATCTCGCGCAGCAGGGCGTCAGGTGCAACCACCACGCCGTTGCCGATCAGGCACTGCACGCCTTCGCGCAGCACGCCCGACGGGATCAGGTGCAAGACGGTTTTTTCGCCATCGATGACCAGGGTGTGGCCAGCGTTGTGGCCACCTTGGTAGCGCACTACGGCGGCAGCATGTTCGGTCAGCAGATCAACGATCTTGCCTTTGCCCTCATCACCCCATTGGGTGCCCAGGACTACGACATTCTTACCCATAACACTTGTCCTCATTCGCGCAAACTTGGTGCCGGCGATGGCCGGCAGGAAAACTCAAGAAGCCAGTGGCGATACTTGCCAAAGCCCGTTCTGCTGAATCAATTGCCGGTCGCAGTCCGCTTCACGGGCGGCGGCCAATGGCTGCCCAGGCAAAGCCTGAACGACACGCTGACCCTCACTGCGCAACTGGCAAACCTGCTGCCAGAGTGCCGCGTCCGTACTGTCGGGCATCCAGATGCCACCAGACGGCAGCTCGACCTCAGCACGCCCCAGGGTCACCAGGGTTTTCAAATCGGTAGAGAAGCCGGTCGCCGGACGGGCACGACCGAAGTCGGCGCCGATGTCGTCATAACGACCGCCTTGGGCGATGGCCTGGCCAACACCCGGTACAAACACCGCGAACACCACACCAGTGTGGTAGTGGTAACCGCGCAATTCACCCAGGTCAAAGTACAGCGGCAGCTGCGGGAAGCGCGCAGACAGTTGCTCGGCGATAGCCAGCACATCGTCCAGTGCAGCCAGTACCGGCGCCGGCGCCTTGGCCAGACGCTCGCGCGCAGCCACCAGCACTTCACGACCACCGCACAGGTTGACCAGTGCACGCAGCATCTCGGCCAACTCCGCAGGCACACCTTCGGTCAAGGCAATCACTTCATCGATCGCCTTGCGTTGCAGGGCGTCGAACAACTGCTGCTCCACTTCACCGGACAAACCGGCCGCACGGGCCAGGCCGCGGTAGATACCGACGTGGCCCAGGTCCATGTGGACATCAGGTACGTCAGCCAGTTGCAGCATGGCCAGCATCAAGCTGATCACCTCAACGTCGCTGCTCGGGCTGGCATCGCCATACAACTCGGCGCCCAACTGGATCGGGCTACGGGAAGACGACAAGGCACGTGGCTGCGCATGCAGCACACTGCCGGCGTAGCACAGGCGGCTCGGGCCTTCGCGACGCAGGGTGTGCGCGTCAATGCGCGCCACTTGCGGCGTGATGTCGGCACGGAAACCCATTTGCCGGCCCGATTGCGGGTCGATGACCTTGAAGGTGCGCAGATCCAGGTCCTGGCCCGCGCCGGTCAGCAGGGATTCCAGGTACTCGATATGGGGGGTCACGACAAACTCGTAACCCCAGCTCTGGAACAGATCCAACACCTGGCGACGCGCTACTTCAATGCGCGCAGCTTCCGGTGGCAGTACTTCTTCGATGCCATCTGGCAGCAGCCAGCGGTCTACCGTTGCCATTACGCCATTCCCCTTTGATCCGGGCGGCCAGCCCTAGGCCGAGCCTTGAGTGAAGCAGAAAATGCCCGCCGCCTGCATAAACCACGCGCAAGAGCGACGTGACGAATGGCCTGCAATCGGCCTCGTCGGGCACTTTCCTCGAAAAACCTGTCACGCCTGCCGAATCAAACATGCAGACGCAAAAAAGCCGGGAATTTCCCGGCTGCCGCATCATACACCCGTTTTCTGAAAGGATCACCCCGCCAGGCGTTTTAGCCGCCCGACGGAGTGCGTCCTACACAGTGACGAGCTGATTACTTGGCTTTTTCCAGGTAGCGGAAGAAATCGCTACTTGGGTCCAGCACCATGACGTCGGTTTTGTTCGCGAAGCTTTCACGGTAGGCGCGCAGGCTACGGTAGAACGCGTAGAACTCCTGGTCCTGGCCGTAGGCCTTGGCGTAGATCGCTGCGGCTTGAGCATCACCATCACCACGGGCCACTTCGGACTCGCGATAGGCTTCTGCCAGCAGTACACGGCGCTGACGGTCGGCATCCGCACGGATACCTTCAGCCAACTCGTTACCCTTGGCGCGGTGCTCACGAGCCTCACGCTCACGCTCGGTGCTCATACGCTCGAACACGCTGCGGTTCACTTCCTTCGGCAGGTCAATGGCCTTGACCCGGACATCAACCACTTCAATGCCCAGCTCTTTTTCCGCCATCGCGTTCAACGAACGCGTGATGTCAGCCATCAGCGCGTCACGTTCACCGGACACCACCTCGTGCAGGGTGCGTTTACCGAACTGGTCACGCAGGCCCGACTCAAGACGACGCGACAAACGATCGTCGGCGAGTTGCTTGATACCAGAGGTTGCCGTGTAGAAACGCTCGGCATCCTTGACGCGCCACTTGGCGTAGGCGTCAACCATCACGGCTTTCTTTTCCAGGGTCAGGAAGCGCTGCGTCGGTGCATCCAGGGTCATCAGGCGAGCATCGAACTTGCGCACCTGGTTGACGAAGGGGACTTTCACATGCAGGCCTGGCTGGACATCCGCCTGGACCACGCGACCGAATTGCAGCATCACCGCGCGCTCGGTCTGAGACACGATGTAGAAGCAGTTCCAGGCCGCGATGACCACGACGACGCCCACAATCAGGGCGGTCAGCGATTTATTGCTCATCAACGACTCTCCCTGCTACGTGTTTGCTGTTGCAGCAAGTCAGCGGCCGCACGGGCGCTCGCTTCATTGGCAGCGGCTGTCGAACCTGTGGCCGGTGCGCTGGTGCTGCTACGACCACCTTCGATCATCTTGTCCAGCGGCAGGTACAGCAGGTTGTTCTGCCCACCTTTGTTGCCGGTCACGAGAACCTTGCTGGTGTTGCTGAAGACTTCCTGCATGGTGTCCAGGTACAGACGCTCGCGGGTGACTTCCGGCGCCTTGCGGTACTCGGCGACCAGCTTGGTAAAGCGATCCGCCTCACCCTTGGCGCGGGAGACCACTTCGTCACGGTAACCGTTGGCATCCTCAAGGATACGCTGGGCCTGACCACGGGCTTCCGGCACGACGCCGTTGGCATAGGTTTCAGCCTGGTTGCGCGAACGCTGCTCGTCTTCACGGGCGCGGATCACGTCATCGAAGGCTTCCTGAACTTCACGCGGTGCGGCTGCGCTCTGTACGTTCACCTGGGTCACGGTGATACCGGTGCGATAGGTATCGAGGAACCGCTGCAGGCGCTCCTTGATCTCGCTGGCCATCAGTTCACGGCCTTCAGTCAGTACCTGGTCCATGGCGGTGGAACCCACCACGTGGCGCAGGGCACTTTCGGTCGCGTGTTGCAGGCTGATTTCCGGCTGGTCGACGTTCAGCACGAAGTCCTGCAGGTTGCTGATCTTGTACTGCACGGTCAGCGGCACTTCGACGATGTTCTCGTCTTCGGTCAGCATCTGGCCCTGCTTGGTGTAGGCACGCTCACGCGTGACGTTTTCCATGTACTTCTTGTCGATCGGCGGGAAGTAGATGTTCAGGCCCGGGCCGACAGTCTCGTAGTACTTGCCGAAGCGCAGCACCACGGCCTGCTCCTGCTCGTCCACGACGTAGACAGCGCTGTACAGCCAGACGGCCGCCAGCACGACAAGGCCCAGGCCCAGCAGGCCGTAGCCGCCGCCCTTGCTTGTGCGACCACTGTCGTCACCACCACGTTTTTTTCCACCACCGAACAACCCATTCAGGCTTTCCTGCAGCTTTCGGAAGGCCTCGTCGAGATCTGGTGGCCCCTTGCGGTCGCCATTATTGCGGCGTTTACCACCCCAAGGATCCTGATTATTCGAGTTGCCACCCGGCTCATTCCAAGCCATAGCGCTCTCCATCTGATAAAGCAAAGGCGCACCCACGGCGCGCCGACCAATGCTACAGAATGCCTGCTACTGCGGCACAACCGCTTTCGGAGGCTTTTATTGCAAAGTGTGTTGTTCGATGAACTCTGTCGGTACTACGCCTTCACGACTGACCAGCCGATTAAGCTCCGTGCGCGGCAATCGAACAGCCAGCAAGCTGACACCTTCTTCGTCGTATTCTTCTTTCTGTACTGCGCCCAACTCGAAAAACTGTGCACGCAGTCGAGCAAAACGCTGGGGCAAGCGCAAGGTGCCGACGAACAAATCGCTGCCGAGCAATTCGGCAATGGCTTGTTCAAGCAGCTCCAGGCCACTGCCGTCGCGCGCCGACAGCCATACCCGCTGGGGCTTGCCGTTCTCATCGCGCTGGATCTGTGGCTCAACGCCTTCAAGCAAATCGAGTTTGTTATAGACCTCGAGGATCGGCAAGTCCTGGGCGCCAATCTCGCCCAATACCAGCATCACCTGCTCGATCTGCAACATGCGATCCGGTTCGGCCGCATCGATCACGTGCAACAGCAAATCGGAATTGCTCGACTCTTCGAGCGTAGACCGAAATGCCTCGACCAGCTTGTGGGGCAAGTGACGAATGAAGCCCACGGTGTCCGCCAGGACAATCGGCCCCAGGTCGTCGAGATCCAGACGGCGCAAGGTCGGGTCGAGAGTGGCGAACAGTTGGTCGGCCGCGTACACGTCGGATTTGGTCACGTTGTTGAACAGCGTGGACTTGCCGGCGTTTGTGTAGCCCACCAGGGACACGGTAGGTATGTCCGCACGCGAACGCCCACGGCGCGATTGCTCGCGCTGGCTGCGCACTTTTTCCAGCCGGCCCTTGATCTGGCGCAGGCGCACCCGCAGCAGACGCCGGTCGGTTTCCAGTTGGGTTTCCCCCGGGCCACGCATGCCGATACCGCCACCCTGACGTTCAAGGTGAGTCCAGCCGCGAACCAGGCGCGTGCTCATGTGGTCAAGCTGGGCCAGTTCAACCTGGAGCTTGCCTTCATGGGTACGGGCGCGTTGGGCGAAAATATCGAGAATCAGGCCGGTGCGGTCGATCACGCGACACTCGAAGACACGTTCGAGGTTGCGTTCCTGACTGGGCGTGAGGACGTGATTGAAGATCACCAGATCGGCTTCTTCGGCGTGGACCAGGTCGCGCAGTTCCTCGACCTTGCCGCTGCCAATCAGGAATTTGGCGGTTGGCCGATGACGCGGCACGTTAAAAAACGCAACGGTCTCGGCGCCGGCCGAATTTGCCAACTCCTGAAACTCCTGCGGATCTTCGCGCGCCTCAGGGTCCTGTCCATCCAAGTGAACGAGGATTACCCGCTCACCACCACCGTGGCGCTCAAAGAACAAAGGAGACTCCTATCAGGCGTTACCTGGCTCAGCGTCAGCTGCGTCATCACCGGTTGCGCTAGGCAGACGGATTGGACGAACTGGAACCACTGTAGAGATAGCGTGCTTGTAAACCATCTGGCTGACGGTGTTTTTCAGCAGGATGACGAACTGGTCGAACGATTCGATAGTGCCTTGCAGCTTGATACCGTTCACCAGGTAGATGGAAACCCCCACTTTCTCTTTACGTAAAGTATTCAAGTAAGGGTCTTGTAGCGAATGCCCTTTTGACATGTGCCGCACTCCTTTAAGGATCAATAATAAAAAAATCGGAAAATAGATAACTCATGGCCGTCACACCCCCAAGGATAGACGGCAATTGCAAGGACTCAGCTCAATATGGAGACCGTTCCCAAGTATTTCAAGGCGCGTGACAGATTGTCGCTGTCCAGGCTGTCCAGCCAGTGCAAATCGCTCCAGCTGCGCAACCAGGTGAACTGGCGTTTCGCCAATTGGCGCGTGGCGATGATGCCGCGCTCCTGCATTTCGGCTGACGTCAGCTTGCCATCCAGATGATCCCAGACTTGGCGGTAGCCTACAGCACGTATCGAAGGCAACCCTGGATGCAGGTCACCTCTGGAACGCAGTGCTACGACCTCGTCTATAAACCCCTGTTCCAACATAATTGTGAATCTTTGTGCAATTCGTTCATGCAGCACCTGGCGATTTGCCGGAGCGATGGCCAGATTCGCCACAGTATAGGGCAATTGTGACTGTCCAGATGCGCCTGCATCAGCACTTTGCGCAGATTGTCGCTGCCGATGCCAGGTCATGGTCTGGCCGCTGACACGCCAGACTTCCAGGGCGCGACTGAGCCGTTGGGGATCATTGGGGTGAATACGCGCGGCGGACACCGGGTCCACAGCCGCCAACTGGTCGTGCAAGGCTTGCCACCCAAGGCGTGCAGCCTCTTCTTCCAGCTCGGCGCGCACCTGGGGATCGGCCGGTGGCATCTGCGCCAGGCCTTCCTGCAAAGCCTTGTAGTAGAGCATCGTGCCCCCGACCAGCAGCGGAATATTGCCGCGCGCGGTGATCTCGGCCATGGCGGCCAGGGCATCGGTACGGAAATTCGCCGCCGAATAGCTCTCGGACGGGTCAATGATGTCGATCAGCTTGTGCGGATACTGCGCCAGCAGCTCTTTGGAAGGTTTAGCCGTGCCGATGTCCATGTCCCGGTAAACCAGGGCAGAGTCGACGCTGATCAGCTCGCACGGCAGCACCTTGGTCAGCTCGATGGCCAGGTCAGTCTTGCCGGCAGCCGTGGGGCCCATCAGGAAGATCGCGGGGGGCAGGGCACTCATCAGCGACCGCGCAAGAACAGTTTGTCCAGATCGTCCAGGCCCATCTGGGTCCAGGTCGGTCGGCCATGGTTGCACTGCCCGCTGCGCTCGGTGTTTTCCATGTCACGCAGCAGGCCGTTCATTTCCGGCAGCGCCAGGCGGCGGTTGGCGCGGATCGCACCGTGGCAGGCCATGGTGCCGAGCAGTTCGTTGATATGCGCCTGGACGCGGTCGCTGGTGCCGTATTCCATCAGGTCGGCAAGCACGTCGGCGACCAGGCGGTTGGCTTCGGCCTGCTTGAGCAGCGCGGGAATCTGGCGGATGGCCAGGGTTTCCGGGCCCAGGCGCTGCAACTCAAAGCCGAGCTTCTGGAACACCCCGGCATGCTCTTCGGCACAGTCGGCTTCGCGCTGGCTGACCGCCAGGGATTCCGGCACCAGCAGCGGCTGGCCGCTGAGACCCTCGCTGGCCATGGCGATCTTGAGGCGCTCGTACATGATCCGCTCGTGGGCGGCGTGCATGTCCACCAGCACCAGGCCGTGGGCGTTTTCCGCGAGGATATAGATGCCCTTGAGTTGCGCCAACGCGTAACCCAACGGCGGAATATCACCGCCACCTTCCGGCAGAGCCACGGCACCGGGCTCGGCGCCCGGCAGCGGCGCGAAAAACTCGCGATACGCCGCCTGCGCTTCGGCTACCGGCACTGCCGATTGCGGACGCGGAGTGTATTGATACTGATACCCGGCACCTGCGCCGGAACCCGGGGCAGCAAAGGACGGCTGTGGCGGCGTCGATTGCAGCAGGTTGCCCGCCAGGCTCATTTCGCCCTGGGGCCCGAACTCACCGGCCTGCGGACCGCTCGGGCGTACCACCGCGGTCACGATCGGCGCGGACAGCTGATCATCCGGACGTACATCGCCCAAGGTGCGGTGCAAAGTGCCATAAAGGAAGTCGTGCACCATGCGCCCATCACGGAAACGTACTTCGTGCTTGGTCGGGTGCACGTTGACATCCACCACCGACGGGTCGACCTCAAAAAACAGCACAAACGTCGGATGCCGCCCGTTGAACAGCACATCGCGGTAGGCCTGGCGCACCGCGTGGGCCACCAGTTTGTCGCGCACGGCGCGACCGTTCACAAAGAAGTACTGCAAGTCCGCCTGGCTGCGGGAAAAGGTCGGCAAACCGACCCAGCCCCACAGGCGCAAACCGTTGCGTTCGATTTCAATCGGCAGCGCCTGCTCCAAAAAGCCCGCACCACAGATCGCCGAGACACGGCGCGCACGCGCTGCCTCGTCATGGGCCTCGTGCAGGCTGAGGATGGTCTTGCCGTTGTGGCGCAGGTGAAACGCCACGTCGAACCGCGCCAGGGCCAGGCGCTTGATGACTTCTTGCAGGTGATCGAATTCGGTTTTCTCGGCCTTGAGGAATTTGCGCCGCGCCGGGGTATTGAAGAACAGGTCGCGCACTTCCACCGAAGTGCCCACCGGGTGCGCCGCCGGCTGGACCCGGGGCGCCATGTCGCGACCTTCGGTTTCCACTTGCCAGGCCTGTTCGGCGGCGCGGGTGCGCGAGGTCAGGGTCAGGCGCGCCACGGAGCTGATGGACGCCAGCGCCTCACCCCGGAAGCCCAGGCTCATCACCCGCTCAAGGTCTTCCAGGTCGCGGATCTTGCTGGTGGCGTGACGGGCCAGGGCCAGCGGCAGGTCATCGGAGGAGATGCCGCTGCCGTCATCCCGCACCCGCAACAGTTTGACGCCGCCCTGCTCCACGTCCACGTCGATGCGCTTGGCGCCGGAGTCGATGCTGTTTTCCAGCAGCTCCTTGATCACCGATGCCGGGCGCTCAACCACCTCACCGGCGGCAATCTGGTTGGCCAGGCGCGGGCTGAGCAGCTCGATACGCGAGCCATTGTTCAACGCTGATTCACTCATTACTGTGCCGCCAATTCGGTGCCAGGGATGGTCAACACCTGGCCGACTTTCAATTCATCGGTCTTCAGGCTATTGGCGCTGCGCAACGTCGCGGCCGAGACCTGGAAACGCACGGCCAGCATGGCCAGGGTGTCGCCCGGTTGCACGCGATGGTCACGCGGGCCCTGGGCGATTTTGCCGGAGTCGCGCAGCCAGGCGATATAGGTGCCCGGCGGAGGATTCTGCTGGAAAAACTGACGAATACCGGCACTGATCGAACGCGCCAAGGCCTGCTGGTGACTGGCGCTGGCCAGCTTCGAGGCTTCGTTGGCGTTGGAGATAAACCCGGTTTCCACCAGGATCGACGGGATGTCCGGCGACTTCAGCACCATGAACCCGGCCTGCTCCACGCGTTGTTTGTGCAGCGACGTGACCCGGCCGATATTGCTCAGGACTTTCTGGCCGACGTTCAGGCTGGAGGTGAGCGAGGCGGTCATCGACAGGTCGAGCAACACGCCAGCGAGCATTTTGTCCTTGTCATCGAGGGACACGTTGCCGGCCCCACCGATCAAGTCGGAACGGTTTTCGCTGTCGGCCAGCCAACGGGCGGTCTCGGACGTGGCGCCGCGATCCGACAAGGCAAACACCGAAGCACCGAATGCGGCAGTGGACGGCGCGGCGTCGGCGTGGATCGAGACGAACAGGTCGGCGCCTTTCTTGCGCGCGATCTCGGTACGCCCGCGCAACGGGATAAAGTAGTCGCCAGTACGCGTCAGCTCGGCGCGGTAGCCTTTCATGGCATTGACCTGACGCTGCAGTTCGCGGGCAATGGCCAGTACCACGTCTTTTTCATGTTGCCCACGGGAACCCGAGGCACCCGGATCTTCGCCACCGTGACCGGCGTCGATCACCACGATAATGTCGCGCTTGCCCGCCGGGGCCGGTGGCAACGGTGGCAACTTGACCTGCGGTTGCGCCGGGCTGACCGGTACGGCGGGCACGGTCGCCACGCTCGGGGTAGGTGCCGGTGGCGGGTTGGCGTCGGCGGCGTTGTCGAACAGGTCGACCACCAGCCGGTTGCCGTACTGGGCGTTGGGCGCCAGCACAAAGCTCTTCGGGGTCACGGCCTTTTTCAGGTCGATGACCACACGCAGATCGGTCGGCGTGCGCTGGGCCGAACGCATGGACGTAATCGGGGTGTTGGCGGTGGAGACTTTCAGCGGCGCAGCCAGGGTCGCACCGTTGATGTCGATCACCAGGCGATCCGGCGCCGACAAGGTAAAGACGCTGTGCTGGACCGGGCCAGACAGGTCGAACACCAGTCGCGTGTTATCCGGCGCTCGCCACAGGCGCACACTTTTCACCTGTGAAGCAGCCAGAACATTGACAGTCATTGCCGCAAGCAACACCCCTACGACAGCAACCAACGCGCGAAAGCGCATACCTAACCCCACCAATTATTTGAATTCCAATGCCAAAGCGGCGCACCACGACTGGCCGCGCGCGCTCTGGGGCAACAACTTCAACTGACGTCCTGTTTCATGCGGCGTAATGGTAATGGTCAGGTCCGGCTTTGGCAAAAAGCCTGTTCCTTTATCTGGCCACTCGATCAGGCACAACGCATCCTCATCGAAGTAATCCCGGATACCCATGTACTCCAGCTCCTCGGGGTCGACCAAACGGTAGAGGTCGAAGTGAAAGGCGCGCACGGTGCCAATCTCGTAAGGCTCTACCAGGGTGAACGTCGGGCTTTTTACCGCGCCCGCATGCCCCAAGCCGCGAATGATTCCCCGGGACAACGTGGTCTTGCCCGCCCCCAGGTCGCCCTCGAGAAAGATCAGCCCCGCACCGGCCGTGACCTGCGCGATGCGCTGACCGAACGCGACCATGGCGTCTTCATCGGCCAGGAATAGGATTACTTCAGACACGGTGACTGTTCCTCCAGCAATTGACGAATGGCAGGTATCAGGTCACTGGCCGCCAGGCCGCGACCAAAGCTGCCTTGGCGATCCCCCGCCGTGGCGTGCAACCACACAGCCAGGCAGCTGGCGTCATAGGCTGGCATGCCCTGGGCCAGCAATGCTCCGACGAGGCCGGCCAATACATCACCCAAGCCTGCCGTGGCCATTGCCGGATGGCCTTGGTCACAACGCGAAACACGTCCATCCGGGCTGGCAATCAAACTGCCAGCCCCCTTGAGAATAGCCACTGCATTGAATTTCCGGCTCAACGCGCGCGCCACCTTAAGACGATCAGCCTGAACCTCGGCTGTCGACAGGCCCAACAACCGCGCAGCCTCACCCGGATGCGGGGTGATGACACTGTTGGCCGGCAAGTTGACGCTGCCCGTGGCCAGTTGGTTCAAGGCGTCGGCGTCCCAGACCTGTGGCTGTTGCGCATTGGCGGCGACGGACAACAGGCTTTTGCCCCAGGCGGCATCGCCAAGGCCTGGACCAACCACGATGACCGAAACTTTCTCCAGCAAGCCCATCAACTGGTTGGCCGAGCTCACGCCGACCGTCATTACTTCCGGCAAACGGGCCAAGGCGGCAGGCACGTGCTCCGGGCGCGTCGCCAGGGAGACCAGGCCCGCGCCACTGCGCAAGGCACTTTCCGCGCTGAGCAGCGCAGCACCGCCCAAGCCACGGTCACCGCCAATCACCAGCAGGTGGCCGAACCGGCCTTTGTGGGAGTCCGGGGAACGCGCAGCCAGTTGCGGTAAATCGCCAGGCAACAGGGGCTGAACGTCGTTAATTGAGTGTTTTGTCTGCGGCATGCGTCTTCGGGCTCCGATGTCTGGCAGAATTATACGCATCTAACCTGTGGTTTCCCCTGTCTCATGCCCGCGATTACCTCCGATCTGCCCGCCCTCGCCCAATCGATCAAAGACTGGGGTCGCGAACTGGGCTTTCAACAAGTCGGCATCAGCGGCCTGGACCTCGCCGAGCATGAACAGCACCTGCAACGCTGGCTCGACGCCGGCTACCACGGCGAGATGGACTACATGGGCGCCCACGGCAGCAAACGCTCCCATCCCGATGAACTGGTGCCCGGCACGCTGCGCGTGGTCTCGCTGCGCATGGACTACCTGCCTGGCGACACCCAAATGGCGCAACTACTGGCCAAGCCGGAAAAAGCCTACATCTCGCGCTACGCCCTCGGCCGCGACTACCACAAGCTGATCCGCAAGCGCGTGCAACAACTGGCCGACCGCATCCAGGCGCAGATCGGGCCGTTCGGCTTCCGCGCCTTCGTCGACAGCGCGCCGGTGCTGGAAAAAGCCATCGCCGAACAGGCCGGCCTGGGCTGGATCGGCAAGAACACCCTGGTGCTCAATCGCAAGGCCGGCAGTTACTTCTTCCTCAGCGAGCTGTTTGTCGACCTGCCGCTGCCGGTGGACGAGCCCCATGGCACCGAACACTGCGGGCGTTGCACGGCGTGCCTGGACATCTGCCCCACCAATGCCTTCGTCGGCCCCTATGTGCTGGATGCCCGGCGCTGCATTTCCTACCTGACCATCGAACTGAAGAACGCAATCCCGGAAGACTTGCGACCGTTGATCGGCAACCGGGTATTTGGCTGCGATGACTGTCAGATCGTGTGCCCGTGGAATCGTTTCGCCCGCGCCACCGGCGAAAGCGATTTCAAGCCTCGCCACAACCTGGACAATGCCGAGTTGGCCGAACTGTTTATGTGGGACGAGGACAAATTCCTCAGCAGCACCGAAGGTTCGCCCCTGCGCCGCGCCGGGTACGAGCGCTGGTTGCGCAACCTGGCGGTGGGCCTGGGCAATGCGCCATCGAGCATCCCCGTGCTGGAAGCCTTGAAGGCACGGCGGGACGACCCCTCAGAGCTGGTGCGCGAGCATGTGGAATGGGCGCTGAAGCAGCACGCCACGCGCGGCTAGTGGACGTCGTCGTTATAGACGAACTTGGGCATTTCCCAGTGAAAACGGATCGCCAGCAGGCGTAAGAGAAAACCGCTGAACAAAGTCAGCAGAATCGCCTGTTCGCTGGGCAGCTCCAGATACAGACACAGCAGGTAGAACCAGGCGGCGAGGAACGACACGCTGGCGTACAGCTCACGCCGAAAGATCAGCGGGATGTCGTTGCAGAAAATGTCCCGCAGGATGCCGCCGAACACGCCGGTGATCACGCCACTGACCGACGCCACCAGCATGCCATGCCCCATTTCCAGGGCGGTCATGCAACCGATCAAGGTGAACGCCACCAGCCCCACGGCATCCAGCGCCAGGAACAGCGAGCGCAGATGGCGCATCAACGGCGCGATAAAGATCGTCACCAGCGCCGCCACCGAGGTCAGCACCAGGTATTCCGGGTGTTTGACCCAGGTCAGCGGGTAATGCCCCAGCAGCACGTCACGTACCGAACCGCCGCCCAGCGCCGTCACGCAGGCGATCAACACCACACCAAACCAGTCCATACCGCGCCGCCCGGCGGACAGGGCGCCAGTCATGGCTTCGGCGGTGATGGCGATGAGGTAGAGCATCAACAACATGATGGCGATCCTTGCGGTGTTGTAGTGAGCGGGCTTGCCCCGCGCTGGGGCGCGCAGCGGCCCCAAAGCAGGCAATGATACCTGCTTGGACGAGTATGTTGGCTGCATTGGGGGCGCTTCGTGCCCCAGCGCGGGGCAAGCCCGCTCACGACAGAAAGAGATAGGCGCTCATCGCAGGGGTTGGCTCAAGCCTTGATGAAATGCTTGCGGTAATGCTGCAACTCGGCGATCGACTCGCGAATATCATCCAGCGCCAGATGGGTGCTGCCTTTATGGAAGCTGTCTTTGACTTCCGGCGCCCAACGCGCGGCCAGCTCTTTCAAGGTGGACACATCCAGGTTGCGGTAGTGGAAGTAGCTCTCCAGCCCCTTCATGTGGGTATAGAGGAAGCGGCGGTCCTGGCAGATGCTATTGCCGCAGATCGGCGACTTGCCCTTGGGCACCCACTTTTCCAGGAACGCGATGGTCTCGGCTTCGGCTTCGGCCATGCTGATGCGGCTGTCGCGCACGCGCTGGGTCAGGCCGGAGTTGCCGTGGGTGCGGGTGTTCCATTCGTCCATGGTGGCCAGCACGGCGTCGCTGTGATGGATAGCGATCACCGGACCTTCGGCCAGGGTATTGAGGTTGCTGTCGGTGACAATGGTGGCCATCTCGATGATGACGTCGGTGTCGGGGTTCAGACCGGTCATTTCCAGATCGATCCAAATCAGGTTCTGTGGGTTTTGCATGGCTCTATTCTCTTGGCACCTTGGCGTAGCTGCGCAGTTTAGCAGGCGGGGCCGTGCTAGACTCGCGACCGTTTTACCCAACCTTTGCATTATCGACACGGAACACCAATGGCCAAACGCCAGCTCAATCGTCGCCAAAACTGGCGCATCGAAAAGATTCAAGGTGAACGCGCTGCTCGCGCCGCCAAACGTGAATCCTCCGCCGTGGAAGCGCTCGAGGGCGGCGACCTGGGCCCCGAGCAAACGGGCCTGGTGATCGCGCACTTTGGTGTGCAGGTCGAAGTCGAGGCGCTGGAAGGCGAACTCACAGGCCAGGTGTTCCGTTGCCACCTGCGCGCCAACCTGCCTGCGCTGGTCACCGGCGACAAGGTGGTATGGCGTGCCGGCAACCAGGGCATCGGCGTGATCGTCGCCCAGTTGCCGCGCACCACTGAACTGCGCCGCCCGGACAGTCGCGGCCAGCTCAAGCCGGTGGCGGCCAACGTCGACATGATCGTGATCGTGTTTGCGCCGCTGCCCGAGCCCCACGCCAACCTGATCGACCGCTACCTGGTGGCAGCCGAGCACGCCGGCATCCGCCCGCTGCTGCTGCTGAACAAATTCGACCTGATCGACGAGCAGAACGCCCCGGCGCTCAATGCGCTGCTGGCGGTCTACCGCACCCTGGGTTACCCGGTGCTGGAAGTGTCGGCGCACCACGGCAACGGCATGGAGCAACTGCAACAGCAGTTGGATGGACGCATCAGCGTGTTTGTCGGCCAATCGGGCGTGGGTAAATCCTCGCTGGTCAACAGCCTGCTGCCGGAAGTCGAAACCCGTGTAGGCCCGTTGTCGGAACTGTCCGGGCAGGGCACCCACACCACCACCACCGCGCGGTTGTTCCACTTCCCCGGCGGCGGCGAACTGATCGACTCCCCGGGTATCCGCGAATTCGGCCTCGGCCACGTCAGCCGCAGCGATGTGGAAGCGGGCTTCATCGAGTTCAACGACCTCATCGGCACTTGCCGCTTCCGCGATTGCAAACACGACCGCGAGCCGGGCTGTGCGTTGCTCAAGGCGCTGGAAGATGGACGCGTGCAACAGCAGCGGATGAACAGCTATCGGTCGATTATTGCGAGTCTTCCTGAAAGCAGTTACTGACCCTTGCTTGCGCTGGGGTGCGCAGCACCCCTAAAAAGTCGGTGACTGCTGCGCACCACAGAAAGCTGCGCCACAGGGCAGGAACAAAAAGGCCGCGATCATCGCGGCCTTTTTGCGTGTGCAGCTTAAGAACCAGCTTTAGGCACCGTAGGATCTTTCACCCCACCATCGTCAAACAGGTTCAGCTTCTGCCGCAGCTCATGGGCCGGCAACGGCTCCTGCCCTGGCGGGATGGCGTTCGGGTCGGCCGGTACTTCACCGGGCGCACCCGCACCTGAGGTCGGCGCCGGTTTGGGTTGATCACCTTCAATCGCACGCTGGGCCTTTTTGGTCAGCACGACGATGTCGATCCGCCGGTTGATCGGGTTGAACGGGTCTTTGGGATCAAACAGCTGCGAGGAGGCAAAGCCCACCACGCGCGCCACTTGCGGGTCCGGGTAGCTGCCGGCCACCAGCGCGCGGCGGGCGGCGTTGGCGCGGTTGGCGGAGAGTTCCCAGTTGCCGAAGTCGCCTTGGCCCGCGTACGGCTTGGCGTCGGTGTGGCCGCTGATACTGATCTTGTTCGGCACCGCCTTGATGGTGTCGGCCATGGCCAGCAGGATGTCTTCGAAGTAAGGCTTCAGGCGCGCGCTGCCGGAGTCGAACATCGGCCGGTTGGCCGCGTCGGTGATCTGGATGCGCAGGCCGTCCGGGGTGATCTCAAACGAGATCTGATCCTTGAACTTCAGCAGTTGTGGGTTCTCCTCGACCTTGGTCTGCAACTCTTGCAGCAACAGTTCCAGGCGTTCCTGCTCGACCTGCTCGGCCATGGCTTCGACGGTGTCGCGCTCGATCGGGATATGTTCCTGCGGCGCTTCGGTCTTGACCTCCGGGTTGATGGTGCGCTCCGGCGCCAACTGCGGCGAGCCGCCCAGGTCGATCACGAAAGGCGTGCCGCTTTCCGAGAAGCCGATCGGGTCCTTGAAGTAACCGGCGATGGCGATCTTCTGTTCCGGCGTGGCGGTGGACATCAGCCACAGCACCAGGAAGAACGCCATCATCGCCGTGGCAAAGTCGGCGAAGGCGATTTTCCAGGCACCGCCATGGTGCCCCGCAGCGAAGCGCTTGACGCGCTTGATGATTATCGGCTGGTTGTTTTCCATGGCTTAGCGACCGCGAACCGCTTGTTCCAGCTCGGCGAAGCTTGGGCGATGTTTCGGGTACAACACTTTACGACCGAACTCCACCGCCAGCGATGGCGGCATGCCGGAAGCGGACGCTACCAGGCTGGCCTTGATCGATTCGTACAGGTTGATTTCTTCCTTGGCATCGTGGGCCAGGGACGTGGCCAGCGGGCCGAAGAAGCCGTAGGCCGCGAGGATACCGAAGAACGTACCCACCAGCGCCGCACCTACGTGCATGCCGATGGCTGCCTGGTCGCCTTCGCCCAGGGAAGCCATGGTCACCACGATACCGAGTACCGCCGCAACGATACCGAAGCCGGGCATGCCGTCGGCGATGCCGGTCACGGCGTGGGACGGATGCTCCAGTTCTTCCTTGAGGCTGAACAACTCCATGTCGAACAAGCCTTCCAGCTCATGGGGGGCCATGTTGCCGGAGGACATGATGCGCAGGTAATCGCAGATGTAGGCGGTCATGCGCTCGTCTTTGAGCACCGCCGGGTACTTGGCGAAAATCGGGCTGGCGGCAGCGTCTTCGATGTCGGCCTCGATGGCCATCATGCCTTCGCGGCGGCTCTTGTTGAGGATCTCATACACCAGGCCCAGCACTTCAAGATAGAAGGTGTGGGTAAAGCGCGAACCGAACATCGCCAGGGATTTCTTGACCACGTGCATGGTCATGTAGCCGGGGTTCGCCTGCAGGAATGCGCCCAGTGCGGCGCCACCGATAATCATCACCTCGAAGGGTTGGATCAGCGCGGCAATTTTACCGTGGGACAGGACGTACCCACCGAGCACGCTTGCGAAGACGACGATGATGCCGATAATTTTAGCCATAGGGGATGAGTACTTGCGCCGTCGGGTTCATGGACATATTTGGTGGAACTGAAAAACTCTTGTTCTACTTATCGGCAAAACTGCGCCAGACTATAGCCCGTTAAGGCGAAAAGCCAGTTCGGCCCGCTCCGGGCGTGTTGACCGCAAGTGATGATCGCGCCCCAATCATGGCTAATGAAACGACAGTCCCAACTGCAAAACCCAATTCTCTCGCCGCTTGGATCAAGCGCCTGGACGATGTGCTGCTGCCCGTCCCCCAGGCCAGTCACGAGCGCGTGTGCAAAGCCATCCGCGATAACCGCAGTTCGTTGCGCGATATTGCCGAGCTGATGCAAAACAGCCCGGCGCTGGTGCTCAGCGTGATTCGCGAGGCCAACAGCCATACCCATGGCAGCTTCACGGAACCGGCGGAAAACCTCGAAGTGGCGCTCAACCGCCTCGGCCTCAAGCGCGCTGAAGAGCTACTGGCGCGCCTACCGTCGGTGCCGGCCCAGGAAATCCCGGTGGCCTTGCGCCAACTGTTGCTGGTCAGCCAGCACGCCTCGCAGCAGGCCAACGGCTTGTTCGCCAGCCGCCTGGCGCGGTTGTGGCAGGACATCCACTGGGGCAGCCTGTTGTTCCTGTCGCCGCTGTGGCCGATGGCCGTCGCCTACCCCAAGCTCCTTGAAGAATGGGAGCTGCGGGTGATCCACAAAGGCCAGTCCGCGCGCCAGGTCGAACAGGAACTGTTCGGCGTGCGCCTGCTCGACCTGTGCCTGGGCTTGACCGAAACCTGGCACCTGCCGATCTGGGTGTCCCAGGGCTACAACCTGCTGCTCAAAGAGCAGCGCTTGCTGGTCAAGGCCCTGCGCATCGCCCGCGAGGACGACGCGCTGCGCCACCAGCAATTGCTCGACGCCGAACCCAACCTGCGACGCTGGCTGAACCAGCCGGCCAATACCGTGCTGCTGGCCAATGGCCTGGCGATGTCGGCCCAGGAATCCTGGACTTGCCCGCACACCGAGCGCTGGCAATACCTCACCGCCCTGTACCTGCAACAGCCGCTGGGCGATGTGCAGCAACAGGTGCACCAGCAAGCCGTGACCAGCGCCCGCAGCACCTTGATGCCCGATCTCTGGCACCCGGCGCTGTCGCTGATCTGGCCGTGGCATGTGCAAAAAATCCATCGCGGCCTGCTGCCGGCCCCACCGCCCACCGCCGAAGCACTGGCCCTGTGGCGCAGCCGCTGCACCGAGTTGCTGGTGGAACCGAGCCGCTTCGCCAACGCCATGCACCTGACCACCTGCGCCAAAGAGGCACTGGTGGCCAGCGGCATGCAACGGGTCATGCTGCTGATGACCGACCGTGCCCAAAGCACCTTGCGTGTGCACCAGGCCGACGGCCTGCCAAAGGACGCCGCCAACCTGAGCCTTGATGTAACCAACAGCACGTTACTGCAGCGCCTGCTGGAAAAATCCGCCCAGGTGCGCCTCAACCCGGACAACCACGCGCAGTTCTCGGCCTTGTTGCCGCCGATCCTGCGTCGCCTGTTCAACGGCGAGCACCTGCTGCTGCGCTCCCTGAGCTGCAACGGCAAGGTGGTGATGCTGATGGTGGCCGACCAGGGCGGCGGGCCGTTCTCGGAAACCACCGTGCAAGCCTTCGGCAAAACCGCCCAATGCATCGAGAAAGCCCTGCACTGCTTTACCAACCGCAGCGCCTGATGCTTGCGCTACAATCGCGGTCCTTTATCGCCAACATTTGTGCCCAGGAGACCTCACATGCCTGACTTCTCTGGCTTGCCGCTGGTGATCGAATCCAGCGACCTGCAAGGTCGCCTCGATGCCGAACACCTGATACTGGTCGACCTCACCAGTGCCGCCCGCTACGCCCAGGGGCATATCCCCGGCGCGCATTTCGTTGACCCCAAGCGCACCCAACTGGGCCAGGCGCCTGCACCGGGGTTGCTGCCCAACAAGGCAGACCTGGAAAAACTCTTCGGCGAACTGGGTCACACCCCGGACGCGACCTACGTGGTCTACGACGACGAAGGCGGTGGCTGGGCCGGCCGCTTCATCTGGATGCTCGACGTGATCGGCCACCAGAAGTATCACTACCTCGACGGCGGCCTGCTGGCCTGGCTGGAAGGCCAACACCCCGTCTCCACCGAGGTGCCCGCACCCGTGGGCGGCCCGGTCAGCCTGACGCTGCACGACGGCCCCACCGCCACCCGCGAATACCTGCAAAGCCGCCTCGGCGCTGCCGACCTGGGCATCTGGGATGCACGCGGCCCGCTGGAGTATTCCGGCGAGAAAGTCCTCGCCGCCAAAGGTGGGCACATCCCCGGCGCCGTGAACTTCGAATGGACCGCCGGCATGGACCCTGCGCGCAACCTGCGCATCCGCCGCGACATGCCGCAGATCCTCGAAAACCTCGGGCTGACCCGCGACAAAGAAATCATCACCCACTGCCAGACTCACCACCGCTCTAGCTTCACCTATCTGGTGGCCAAGGCGCTCGGTTATCCGCGAGTCAAAGGTTATGCCGGTTCCTGGGGCGAATGGGGCAACCACCCCGACACCCCCGTTGAGATTTAAGGTTTAAGGACAGTAAATGAAAAAGCAGTTGTTTATCCTCAGCCAGTACTTGCTGCCGCACCACTTGCTCTCGCGCTTGGCCGGCTGCATTGCCGAGTGCCGCGTGCGCTGGTTCAAGAACGCGTTCACCAGCTGGTTCGCCAAGCGCTATCAAGTGGACATGTCCCAGGCCCTGGTAGAAGACGTGACCGCCTATGAGCACTTCAACGCCTTCTTCACCCGCGCCCTGAAAGACGGCGCGCGCCCGCTGGATCAAACCCCAGGCGCGGTACTCAGCCCGGCCGATGGCGCCGTCAGCCAGTTGGGCCCGATCGAGCATGGTCGTGTGTTCCAGGCCAAGGGCCACAGCTTCAGCGTGCTGGAGTTGCTGGGGGGTGATTCCGCCGTGGCGGCACCGTTCATGGGCGGCGACTTCGCGACGGTCTATCTGTCGCCGAAGGACTACCACCGCGTGCACATGCCGCTGGCCGGCACCCTGCGCGAGATGATCTACATCCCGGGGCGCATCTTCTCGGTCAACCAGACCACCGCCGAAAACGTACCGGAGCTGTTCGCCCGTAACGAACGCGTTGCCTGCATTTTCGACACCGAACGCGGCCCGATGGCGGTGGTATTGGTGGGCGCGATGATCGTCGCGTCGATTGAAACCGTGTGGGCTGGCTTGGTGACACCGCCCAAGCGCGAGTTGAAAACCTTCCGCTATGACGAAGCCGCACGTGCGCCGATTCATCTGGAGAAAGGTGCCGAGCTGGGCCGCTTCAAACTGGGTTCGACGGCGATCGTGCTGTTCGGGCCGGATCAGGTGAAGTGGGCTGAAGAACTGGCAGCCGGCACCCCGGTGCGGATGGGCCAGGGCATGGCACTGCCGAAAGCCTAACGCAGAACCCAATGTGGGAGCTGGTTTGCCTGCGATGCAGGCACCTCGGTGCATCAGTGATACCGAGGTGATGCTATCGCAGGCAAGCCAGCTCCCACATTTTTTACTGTGTTTCTTCAGTGACTACAGCTGACCGTCGCGGTCGCGGAAACCCAGCAGATACAACACCCCATCCAACCCCAACGTCGAAATCGCCTGCTTCGCCGACTGTTTCACCAACGGCTTCGCCCGGAACGCCACACCCAACCCGGCAATCGCCAGCATCGGCAAGTCATTTGCACCGTCGCCGACCGCAATGGTCTGCTCCAGACGCAAACCTTCCTTATGGGCCAATTCCTTCAGCAAATCCGCCTTGCGCTGTGCGTCGACAATCGGCTCGACCGCCACGCCAGTCACCTTGCCATCCACCACTTCCAGCTCGTTGGCGAATACATAGTCGATGCCCAACTTGGCCTGCAACTGCTTGGCGAAATAGGTGAAGCCGCCGGACAGGATAGCGGTCTTGTAGCCCAGGCGCTTGAGTTCGGCGAACAGGGTTTCGGCACCTTCCGTCAGGCGCAGCGAGGCACCGATGGAGTCCAGCACGCTCACGTCCAGGCCCTTGAGCAGCGCCAGGCGCTCCTTGAAGCTGGCGCGGAAGTCCAGCTCACCGGCCATGGCGCGCTCAGTGATCTCGGAGACCTGCTCACCCACGCCGGCCGCCTTGGCCAGTTCGTCGATGACTTCGGCTTCGATCAGCGTCGAGTCCATGTCGAACACCGCCAGGCGGCGGTTACGGCGGAACAGCGAGTCTTCCTGGAAGGCGATGTCGACATTCAGCTCCTGGGCCACGCTGAGGAACTCGGCGCGCAGGGCTTGCGGGTCGGCCGGCTCACCGCGCACGGAGAATTCGATGCAGCCCTTGCCTTTGTCGGCCGGGGTGTCCAATGGCATGCGCCCCGACAGACGGTCGATATGGTCGATATTCAAGCCATACTGCGCCGTGATCGAGCTGACGCGCTGCAGTTGCTCGGCCGTGACCTTGCGGGTCAGCAGGGTGACGATATGGCGCTTCTTGCCCTGGCCGGCGACCCAGTGCTGGTAGTCCTCTTCCGACACCGGG
The DNA here is from genome assembly GCF_030687535.1 of Pseudomonas sp. FP2335. Classification (NCBI taxonomy): domain Bacteria; kingdom Pseudomonadati; phylum Pseudomonadota; class Gammaproteobacteria; order Pseudomonadales; family Pseudomonadaceae; genus Pseudomonas; species Pseudomonas sp. FP2335. The sequence goes on along the minus strand of NZ_CP117437.1, from coordinate 600,400 downwards.
GTGAAACGCACCTGCTGATCGAGCTTGTACGCGGTAAACAGGATGTCCTTGAGTACCGAAGACGCCTGTTCAGTGCTCGGGATCTCAACCAGGATGCCGAATGACAACGTGTCGTGGATCACCGCCTGGCCGATGTCGAGAATGTTCACACCACCCTGGGCCAGAACACCGGTAATGGCGGCGGTGAGACCCGGGCGATCTTCACCAGTGATGTTAATCAGGACAATTTCGCGCAAGGCGCACCCCCAGGCTGGAAAAAAACCGCATTCTACCCACTTTCAGTGACCATCGGGCACAGCCAGCGCTTTGACGCTCTGGGGCCTGTCGCTATACTGCGCGTCAACTTCACGGACCAAGAGCCGAGCGCAAGTGAACCGGCCCACGCCAGTAAAAACCGACA